>JAUPKM010000151.1 GCA_030837445.1 Actinomycetota bacterium | reverse complement strand
GCCCCGGCGCCCGCGAACCCTCACCTTTGACTCACCTCACCGGGTCGCCGTCCCGACGCACCCGAACCCAGAAGACTTTGGAGAACTAACCAGAATATGCCTCCCAAGAGCGCAGGCGCCAAGAAGGTGCGCCGCAAGGAGAAGAAGAACGTGGCCCATGGCCACGCCCACATCAAGAGCACGTTCAACAACACGATCGTGACCATCACCGACCCGGCCGGTGCTGTCATCGCCTGGTCCTCCTCCGGTCAGGTCGGCTTCAAGGGTTCGCGCAAGTCGACCCCGTTCGCGGCGCAGCTCGCCGCGGAGGCCGCCGCCCGACGCGCGATCGAGCACGGCATGCGCAAGGTCGATGTCTTCGTCAAGGGACCGGGGTCCGGTCGCGAGACTGCCATCCGGTCCCTCCAGGCCGCCGGCCTCGAGGTCGGTTCGATCTCGGATGTGACCCCCGTGCCCTTCAACGGTTGCCGCCCGCCCAAGCGGCGCCGAGTCTGACGTCAGGAAGAGGAGACTAGACATGGCCAGATACACAGGTCCGGACTGCAAACGCTGCCGTCGGGAAAAGACCAAGCTCTTCCTCAAGGGGTCGAAGTGCAACTCTGCGAAGTGCCCGT
The DNA here is from genome assembly GCA_030837445.1 of Actinomycetota bacterium. Taxonomy (GTDB): domain Bacteria; phylum Actinomycetota; class Actinomycetes; order S36-B12; family UBA10799; genus JACJWR01. The sequence goes on along the minus strand of JAUPKM010000151.1, from coordinate 21,680 downwards.
TGGAGAAGCGTCCCTACCCACCGGGGCAGCACGGTAACGCCCGCACCAAGGAGAGCGAGTACCTGCTCCAGAAGCGGGAGAAGCAGAAGGCCGCCCGCATCTACGGAGTCCTGGAGCGGCAGTTCCGGGGCTACTACGAGGAAGCCAACCGCAAGTCGGGCAAAACCGGTGAGAACCTGCTGGTGATCCTGGAGAGTCGACTCGACAATGTCGTGTACCGGGCCGGATTCGCGAAGAGTCGGGACGCCGCACGGCAGACCGTTCGGCACGGACACATCCTGGTCAACGGCCGGAAAGTCGACATCCCCAGTTTCCGGGTGACCCCGCACGACATCGTCGAGGTCCGCCCGAAGGCCCGCGATCTGACGCCGTTCATCGTCGCCCAGGCCGAAGCTCCGGAGCACACGTCACCGGGCTGGATCGAGGTCATTCCCGGTCAGTTGCGGGTGCTCGTGCACCGGTTGCCCACCCGGGAGCAGATCGACACCCTGGTGCAGGAACAGCTCATCGTGGAGCTCTACTCCAAGTAGTCGCCAGCCTCCCTCGTCGTTGGATCAATCTGGTCTGACGGACTCAACCTCAATCGCAACCACCCCAACCCCGGCGTCAAATAGCGGTCGCCGACGGAGAGGAACAACCAGTGCTTATCGCACAGCGCCCCACCCTGACAGAAGAAGTCGTATCCGACCATCGCTCCCGGTTCGTGCTGGAGCCGCTCGAACCCGGGTTCGGCAACACCCTTGGCAACTCCCTCCGGCGGACCCTGCTGTCCTCCATCCCGGGGGCGGCGGTCACCAGCATCCGGATTGATGGAGTGATGCACGAGTTCTCCACGGTCGAGGGTGTGGCCGAGGACGTCACCGAGATCATCCTGAACGTGAAGAACCTGGTGGTGTCCAGCGAGCTGGACGAGCCGGTCGTGCTGTACCTGCGCCACCAGGGTGCCGGCGAGGTGACCGCGGCCGCGATCCAGCCGCCCGCCGGTGTCGAAATCCACAACCCGGAACTCCACCTTGCCACCGTGAACGAGCGTGGCCGGCTGGAGATGGACCTGGTGGTCGAGCGCGGCCGTGGTTACATCACTGCCGCCCAGAACGCCTCCTTCGACCAGGAGATCGGTCGGATCGCCGTCGATTCGATCTACTCGCCGGTGCTGAAGGTGACCTACAAGGTCGAGGCCACCCGGGTCGAGCAGCGGACCGACTTCGACCGGCTGGTGCTGGATGTCGAGACCAAGCCCAGCATGGACCCGCGTGATGCGGTTGCCTCTGCTGGCAAGACGCTGGTCGAATTGTTCGGGCTGGCCCGAGAGCTCAACGTCGAGGCGGAGGGTATCGATATCGGCCCGTCGCCCGCGGACACCTTTGTCGCCGAGCAGCTGAGTATGCCGATCGAGCAACTCGATCTGACGGTCAGGTCGTACAACTGCCTCAAGCGAGAGGCGATCCACTCGGTCGGCGAGTTGTTGACCCGCAGTGAGGCCGATCTGCTGGATATCCGAAACTTCGGACAGAAGTCGATCGACGAAGTGAAGGCGAAGCTGGCTTCGCTGGGTCTCTCGCTGAAGGACAGCCCGCCAGGATTCGACCTGGCAGCGGCAGTCAACTTCTACGCCGATGATGAGAACACCTTTGCCGAGGACGAGCAGCTCTAACGAGCTGCCGTCGCACCTAATCCGAGGAGATCGACATGCCGACGCCTACCAAGGGTCGCAGGTTGGGCGGAGGCCCAGCCCACGAGCGGTTGATGCTTGCCAACCTGGCAACCGCACTGTTCGAGCACGGCCGCATCACCACCACCGAGGCCAAGGCGAAGCGGCTGCGGCCACTCGCCGAACGGCTGGTGACATTCGCCAAGCGAGGTGACCTGCATGCCCGGCGACGGGTGCTGATGGTGGTCCGGGACAAGACCATCGTGCACGAACTGTTCACCGAGATCGGTCCTCGATACGCCACCCGCCCAGGTGGCTACACCCGAGTGACCAAGCTGGGCCCGCGCAAGGGCGACAACGCGCCGATGGTCGTTGTCGAACTGGTGGAGCCGCTCGCCGAGGCAACCGTCGCGGAGGCCACCGGGGCCGCGAAGCGCGCCGCGAAGGAGCGGGCCGAGGCCGAGGCGAAGGCAGCGGAGGTCAACCCCGCCGAGCCGACGGCAGCGGATGAGGCTGGGAAGGCCTGAAACTGAGCACGTCTTACGAACCCGTCGGTAGCGCCAGCGCCGACGGGTTCGTGCGTGTCCGGGCGCGGATCGCCTATGACGGATCCTGCTTCGCCGGCTGGGCGCGGCAACCCTCGCAGGACACCGTCGCCGGCAGGGTGGAGGCGGCCCTCGGGATGGCGCTCCGGCTGGCCGGACCGGTGGCGACCGTCTGCGCCGGACGTACCGATGCGGGAGTGCACGCTCGCGATCAACATATCCACGCCGATCTGCCCGCCGAGTCCTGGCGAGAACACGGTCATCGGCTGCAGCTGCGACTGAATGGAATCCTGCCCGCCAGCATCCGGGTGTTGGCGGTCGATCCGGCACCGGCGGGTTTCGACGCCAGGTTCTCGGTGCGCTCGCGGAGCTACAAGTACCGGGTCAGCGATCGAGTCGAAGTCGACCCGCTGCTGCGTGGCCACGTCCTTCACTGGAAGCGCCGGTTGGACCTGTCGGCGATGAACGAGGCGGCTGCCGCGCTCCTGGGAGAGCACGACTTCGCCGCCTATTGCCGCGCCCGGCCGGGGGCCTCCTCGGTGCGGACGCTGTCGACCCTCGAGTGGCAGCGCGACGCTGACCAGTTGGCCGTGTTGACGGTCACCTCCGATGCGTTCTGCCACTCGATGGTGCGAGCGCTGGTTGGTGCACTGTTGTCGGTGGGGGACGGCCGCCGGCCCGTGTCCTGGCCCGCTGAAGTATTGGCCAGCCGGCGCCGCACACCGGCGGTGACGGTTGCCCCCGGCTTTCCGTTGGTGCTGGAGCAGGTGGAGTACGCCGACGATCTGGCCGCTGCGGCTGACAGGGCCAGGCGGTACCGTGGCGCGATGATCGGCGGTCGACCAGTGGCCATGAAGCCCCCCGACGACATGGTCGCCCCCGCTGACGGTTAGGCTTGGGCAACATGCCGCGCGCCCGACGCTGACCATTTTGGCGCCGACTCGGCTAGCAAGAGTCCGCACTTCCGATCCGAACGAGTGAAGGTTTCATGCGCACGTACACCCCCAAGCCCGGTGAAGTCACCCGCGATTGGCACGTCATCGACGCGACCGATGTGGTGCTCGGACGTCTCGCCTCCCAGGTGGCCACCATTCTGCGTGGCAAGCACAAGGCCACCTTCGCGCCGCATGTCGACACCGGCGACTTCGTGGTGGTCATCAACGCCGAGAAGGTGGCACTGACCGGGGCAAAACTGGAGAAGAAGAAGGCCTACCGGCACAGCGGGTACCCGGGCGGATTGACCACCACCAGCTACACGGAGTTGCTTGCTGAAAACCCGCGGCGGGCGGTGGAGAAGGCGGTGGCAGGGATGTTGCCGCACAACACCCTGGGCCGAGCCCAGCTGCGCAAGCTCAAGGTCTATGCGGGCTCAGCGCACCCGCATGCGGCTCAGCAGCCGAAGCCGTACACCATCGGCCAGGTCGCGCAGTAGCGCGCAGCCGATCGGATAGCCGACCGCCAGTCACCACCCCGACCAACCCCACCGGACAAACCCACAGCCAGCAGTGACTTTCACCCCGAGAGGATCCACGTGAGCTACGACGTAGGCGTCGAGGACGACACCCCCACAAGTTGGACCAGCGAGACTCCGTCTGCGCAGAGTGCGGACGGTCTACGTCCGGCGATGACCGGAAACGCGGCCGCCACCGGGCGCCGCAAGCAGGCGATCGCGCGGGTCCGGATCGTGCCGGGCACCGGCCGGTATGTCCTCAACGGTCGGACCCTCGACGAGTACTTCCCCAACAAGGTCCACCAGCAACTGGTGAACGAACCGTTCGTGGTGGTCGGCGCTGCCGATTCCTACGATGTGCAGGCTCGGTTGCACGGCGGCGGCCCGTCCGGGCAGGCCGGCGCGCTGCGGTTGGGTATCGCCCGAGCGCTGAACGAAATCGACAGCGAGATCAACCGGCCTGCGCTGAAGGCGGCCGGCTTCCTGACACGTGACCCGCGGGCCAAGGAGCGCAAGAAGGCAGGCCTCAAGAAGGCTCGCAAGGCGCCGCAGTACTCCAAACGCTAGCCGTGGCGAGCCTCTTCGGCACCGACGGTGTGAGGGGCCTGGCAAACCGGGACCTGACCGCCGAGTTGGCGGTCGATCTCTCGGTGGCTGCTGCGCATGTGCTTGGCGATGTCGGCCAGTTCAGCCACACGAGTCGGCCCCGGCCGCTGGCAATCGTCGGTCGAGACTCCCGCGCGAGCGGCGAGTTCCTCGAACATGCCGTCGTGGCAGGACTGGCCAGCGCCGGAGTCGATGTGTTGATGATCGGGGTCGTGCCGACGCCGGGGGTCGCCTTCCTGACCGCCTCGACTGGTGCGGATCTGGGCGTGATGCTGTCCGCCTCCCACAATCCGATGCCCGACAACGGGATCAAGTTCTTCTCCGCCGGCGGTCACAAACTCGCCGATGAACTCGAACAGGCCATCGAGCAGCGACTGCGCGAACCGTGGGACCGCCCGTTGGGTGAGCGGGTCGGCCGGGTCCACGACGGTCGGTACCGGGTGCAGGAGTATTTGGACCACCTGATCGCAGCGGCACCGAACCCCCTGACCGGGGTCCGGGTGGTCGTGGATTGCGCAAATGGGGCCGCCAGCGACGTCGCCCCGAACGCCTACCGGAGGCTGGGTGCCGAGGTCATCGCGATCCACTCGACGCCGGACGGCTACAACATCAACGACGGCTGCGGATCCACCCACATGGAAGATCTGCAGCACGCCGTGGTGGAGCACGGCGCCCAGCTGGGCATCGCCCATGACGGCGACGCGGATCGTTGCCTGGCGGTGGCCGCCGACGGTCGGATTATCGACGGCGACCAATTGCTGGTGATCCTGGCGCTCGCGATGCGTGACGCCGGTCAACTGCGCCACGGCACGGTCGTCTCCACCGTGATGGCCAACCTCGGCTTCTCGCTGGCGATGGCCGATGCCGGGATTGAGGTGATCGCGACCGCGGTCGGTGACCGCTACGTGTTGGAGGAGATGCGCGCCAACGGGTATAACCTCGGCGGGGAGCAGTCGGGGCACGTCGTGTTGACCGATCACGCGACCACCGGCGACGGGGTATTGACGGCCCTGCTGGTGATGGCTCGGATGGCCTCGACGGGTGCAGGGCTGGCCGAGCTGGCTGATGTTATGACGCCGCTACCGCAGGTTCTTATCAACGTGCCGGAGGTCGACAAGCACGCGGTGGACAGCTCCGCGGCGGTAGCTGCGGCGGTCGCCGCGGAGACCGACAACCTGGCCGGTCGGGGGCGAGTGTTGTTGCGTAAGTCCGGAACTGAGCCGCTGGTGCGGGTGATGGTCGAGGCGCCGTCCATCGAACAGGCCAACGCGTGCGCGGAACGTCTCGTCCGAGTCGTTCGACAGGAGTTGTCCCTCAGATAGGGTCGTCGCATGTGCGGAATCGTGGGGTACGTCGGAGAGAAGCAGGCCCTCGAGATCGTCGTGGCGGGGCTGCGCCGACTTGAGTACCGCGGGTATGACTCGGCGGGGGTGGCGGTTGTCGCGGATCGGGAGCTGCACACCCGGAAGAAGGCCGGAAAACTCGCGAATCTGGAAGTTCTGCTCGGCACTGATCCACTGCCCGGCTCGACGATCGGCATCGGGCACACCCGGTGGGCCACCCACGGTGTCCCGAACGACCTGAATGCGCACCCACACACCAGCGCCGACGGCCGGGTTGCGATCATCCACAACGGCATCATCGAGAATTTTGCCGAGCTGCGCGACGACCTGATCGCCAACGGTGTACCGATCACCTCAGACACCGACAGCGAGGTGGTGGCGCACCTGCTGGCCGCTGCGCTGCCGGTCCACGACGGTGACCTGCCCGAGGCGATGCGATCGGTCTGTCGCCTGTTGGAGGGGGCCTTCACGCTGGTCGCGATCAACGCCGATCAACCCGACCTGGTGGTCGGCGCCCGCCGGAACTCACCGCTGGTGGTAGGCGTCGGCGACGGTGAGAACTTCATGGCCTCCGATGTGTCCGCCTTCATCGCGCACACCCGGGAGGCGATCGAACTCGGGCAGGACCAGGTGGTGGTGCTGACCAGGGACAGCGTGACGGTCACCGACTTCTTCGGAGAGCCGGCGCCGGTGACGCCATTCACGGTCACCTGGGATGCATCGGCGGCCGAGAAGGGCGGCTACGACCTGTTCATGCTCAAGGAGATCGCCGAACAGCCGAAGGCCGTGGCGGACACGCTGCTTGGTCGGATCGATCGTTCGGGCAGTTTGCAGCTCGACGACATGAGGCTTTCCGACGCTGAATTGCGGGCGGTGTCCAAGGTGATCATCATCGCCTGCGGCACGGCCTATCACGCCGGAATGGTGGCCAAGTACGCGATCGAGCACTGGACCCGGATCCCGTGTGAGGTGGAGCTCGCGAGCGAGTTCCGGTACCGCGATCCGATAGTCGACCCTCGCACCCTGATCATCGCCATCTCCCAGTCCGGGGAGACGATGGACACCTTGATGGCGATGCGGCACGCGCGCGAGCAGGGCGCCAAGGTGCTGGCGATCTGCAACACCCAGGGCGCCACCATCCCGCGGGAGTCCGACGCGGCGCTCTATACCTACGCCGGTCCCGAGATCGCGGTCGCCTCCACCAAGGCGTTCCTCACCCAAATCGTCGCCTGCTACCTGGTGGCTCTCTACCTTGCGCAGGTACGCGGCAACAAGTTCCCGGACGAGATCCGGGCGATTATCGCCGAACTGGCAGATATGCCGTCGCTGGTCGATCTCGTTTTGGATACGGCTGAGCCGGTGCGGCGACTGGCCCACCTGTTTGCCGATGCGCGCAGCGTGTTGTTCATCGGGCGGCATGTCGGATTCCCGGTGGCGCTCGAAGGTGCGCTGAAGTTGAAGGAACTCGCGTACATGCACGCCGAGGGGTTCGCGGCGGGAGAGCTCAAACATGGTCCGATCGCGTTGATCGAGGACGGTCTGCCGGTGATCGTGGTCGCGCCGTCCCCCCGTGGACGCAGCGTGCTGCACGAGAAGATCGTCTCCAATATCCAAGAGGTTCGGGCCCGTGGAGCTGTCACGATCGTGATCGCGGAAGAGGGTGATGAGGCGGTCGCGGCGTACGCCGACCACATCATCAGGGTGCCGCAATGCCCGACGCTGATGCAGCCGTTGGTGTCCACGGTGCCGCTGCAGGTGTTCGCCTGCGAGATGGCCACCGTCAAGGGTCACGACGTGGATCAGCCACGCAACCTGGCCAAGAGCGTCACCGTCGAATAGCCCCCCACGACGACTGGTGAGGTGGAATATGAAGCAGGCATTGACAGTCTCGGCCGTTCGAGAAGCGGAGGCGGCGGCCCTGGCGGCGACCCCCGACGGTGCGTTGATGGACCGGGCTGCCGCCGGTCTGGCCGTGATTTCAGCTCGCTGGCTGCAGGCTCGTCGCGGGGGAGTGTCGGGCAGCTCGGTAGCGGTGCTGGCGGGGGCGGGAAACAACGGGGGCGACGCGCTTTTCGCGGCCGCTCGACTCGGGGCCCGAGGGGCACGGGTGAGGGTCTATGCCCTCTCCGAGAGCCTGCATCCGCTGGGGGCGGCAGCGGTGCTGCGGTCCGGCGGGCAGATCGTGAATCTGGCCGGGCTGGACCCGGACTCGCCTGTCTCGGTCGCAGCTGCGGAGGTGGTGGCCGCTGCCGACCTGGTGCTGGACGGCATTGTCGGAATTGGTGGTCGTGGTCCGCTGCGCCCGGTGGCGGCTGAGCTGGCCAGAGCGGCGCGCGGTCGCGTGATCGCGGTCGACCTGCCCAGCGGGGTGGACCCGGACACCGGCGCGGTTGCGGACGTGGACGCGTGCGTGGCGGCCGAGATGACGGTCACTTTCGGGGTGTTGAAGACCGGGTTGTTGTTGCCACCGGCGGCCCGGTTGGCGGGCCTGGTCTCGTTGGTCGACATCGGCTTGCAGCCGTATCTGGCGGGGGCGCCGGATGCGCTGCTGATGGACCTGCCCACGGCAGGCGCCGCGGTTCCCACACCGACCGCAAGCGACGACAAGTACACCCGTGGCGTGCTGGGGGTGGTGGCCGGCTCCGAGCAGTACCCGGGAGCGGGCATCCTCTGCAGCGGGTCCGCGAGATTCGGCGGGGTCGGGATGGTTCGGTACGCGGGCGGCGCCCGCGCTTCGGTCGTCACCAGGTGGCCGGAGGTGGTGCCAAGCAGCGAGCTGCCATCGGCGGCCGGGCAGGCGCAGGCATGGGTGATCGGGCCCGGGGCTGGCGTCGACCAAGTTGCGCGAGACCGACTGGCGGATGCCGTGGCGCTCGAGGTGCCGATCGTCGTTGACGCCGACGCCATCACCTTGATTGCCGGTTCTGCGGAGTTGCGGGCGGCGCTGGCCGCGCGGAAGGCGCCCACCCTGCTCACCCCGCACGAGGGGGAGTTTGCGCGGCTCGGCGGTGACTTGAGCACCCCCGGCGGTCGGTTGGCCGCTGTGCGTCGGCTCGCCGACGAACTCTGCTCGGTGATTCTGCTGAAGGGTGCGGTGACGCTGGTCTCGGGGGCCACCGGCACCGCGATGGTGTCTGCGAGCGGGCCACCGGATCTGGCGACAGCTGGCAGTGGTGACGTGTTGGCGGGGTTGGTGGGGTCAATGGTGGCAGCGAACGCTGTGGCCGACGATGGAGAGATGGCCCGGGTGGCGGCAGCAGCGGCCTACCTGCATGGGGTGGCCGGCAGGTTGGCGGCCGCCGATGGTCGTCCGATCGTCAGCGAGGATGTCCTCAACTCAGTGCCGGCGGCGATCGCGCTCGCTCGGTCCGGTGAGGTCAGCGGATGACTCCGGAGGCAGTGGCGCCGCGAGCATACGCATCGATCGACCTGGGCGCGTTGCAGCGCAACGTTCGCAGGCTTGCTGACGCGGCCCCGAAGGCTGAGCTGATGGCCGTGGTGAAGGCCGACGCCTACGGACACGGACTGCTGCCGTGTGCAGCCGCTGCCCGCACGGCCGGGGCGACCTGGCTGGGGGTGGCGCTACCGGAGGAGGCGCTGGCGCTGCGGGCCGCTGGTGACACCGGCCGGATCCTGACCTGGCTTACGGTGCCAGGTGACCCGATTGACGCCTGTATCGCTGCCGGTATCGATGTGAGTGCCTACGACGTCGGTGCGCTCGCCGCCATCGGTGCCGCCGCTCAGGCGGCCGATACAGTTGCCAGGGTCCATCTCAAGGCGGACACCGGCCTTTCCCGGGGCGGGGCGACCGCCGCCGGCTGGCCAGAGTTGCTGGCTGCGGCGGATCGACTGGCGCGGGACGGGGTCATTGCGATTTCGGGCATCTGGTCTCACCTCGCCTATGCCGACGCCCCCGGTCATCCGGTGGTGGCCCGGCAGGTGGCGGCGTTCGAGAGCGCCTTGGCTGCCGCTGCCCGGCTGGGGATCGAGCCGGAGGTGCGACACCTGGCCAACTCGGCCGCCACCCTCTGTCTGCCGGCCACCCATTACGACCTGGTCCGACCAGGTATCGCGGTCTACGGGGTATCGCCGGGCCCGGCATTGGGGACCGAGGCCGAGTTGGGGCTGGAACCGGTGATGACGCTGCATGCACGTCTGGCGCTGGTCAAGGAAATACCGGCGGGTGCAGGGATCTCTTACGGGCACGAGTACATCGCCGCGGAGGCGACCAGGGTCGGGTTGGTGCCCCTGGGGTACGCGGATGGGATCCCCCGGGCCGCCACCAATGTCGGACCGGTCCTTGCGGCAGGTGCGATTCGAACCGTGGCGGGGCGGGTCTGTATGGATCAATTCGTGGTCGATCTGGGCTCGGACCCGGCGGTTGCGGGTGACGACGTGGTGCTGTTCGGGGACGCTGCCCGGGGTGAGCCGACAGCAGCGGACTGGGCGGCCGCGTGCGACACGATCGGCTACGAGATCGTCACTAGAATTGGACCCAGGGTGCCGCGGGTACCGTCGGTCGGACGGGAGGGCTAGATGGCGAAGAGCCCAGGTGCCCCTGCTGCGATCGTCGGGGCATTGGTCGCACTGGCCGCCGGTGCGGTGACCGGTGTTGCCGCCGAGCGCCGGTTGGTCGCCGAGCCGATGCGGGTCGACCAGCAACTGCTGGCCGAGCTGGGGAGCCTGTCCGGCGATCTCGGGACTGTGCGGGCGGTCGACGGGACCGAACTCTTCATTGATGTCGACACACCGGCGGGTTTCCGACCGGGGCGCGACCTCACGATCATCTTCAGCCATGGCTACACGCTGAACTCGCGTACTTGGCACTTCCAGCGGGCCGCACTGCGTTCGGTCGCTCGGTTGGTGTTCTGGGATCAGCGTGCGCACGGTCGGTCGGGCCGAGGGGGACCCGACAGTCACACCATCGACCAGCTTGGTTTGGACCTCAATTCGGTTATTCAGCAGGTGGCACCGACCGGTCCGCTGCTACTTGTCGGACACTCGATGGGTGGCATGACGGTGATGTCGTTGGCCGCGGCTCAACCAGAGCTGTTCACTGAGCGAGTGATCGGGGTGGCCCTGTTGGGGACCAGCTCCGGAGATATTCATGATGTGGCATTGGGACTCCCGGCCCCGATTGCGAGGGTGGCGCACCGGTTTGCCCCGTCCGTCGCGCCGACGCTGATTCGGCGGCGGGACTTCATCGAGGCCAGTCGCGGCCGAAGCAGCGATCTGACCGCCCTGATCGGGCGACGCTACAGTTTCGGGTCGCCGGTCTCGCCGGAGATAGCGCAGTTCACCATGGACATGATCAATGGCACCCCGATCGACGTGGTGGCGGAGTTCTTGCCGACGTTCGACAAGCATGACAAACGGGCTGCGTTGGCAGTCATGACCGGTCTCGAAGTGTTGGTGATGGTTGGCCGGTCGGACAGGATGACGCCGGTGGGGCACTCCTACGAGATCGTCAGACGGGTGCCGCACGCCGAGTTGGTGGTGCTGGCAGATACCGGACACATGCTGATGCTCGAACGACCGGCAGAGGTCAACCATGAGTTGATCGAATTGGTCGACCGGGCAAAGCGCGCGATCGACTGACCGGGGCGGACAGCGTGCAGTTCCGGATCGACGATGCTGAGGCAATGGTGGCGTTCGGCGTTCGGCTCGCCGGCCTGCTGCGAGCTGGTGATCTGCTGCTGCTGGACGGCCCCGTCGGGGCCGGGAAGACCACTCTGACTCGGGGGATCGGTGCCGGCCTGCTGGTTCGGGGACCGATCACCTCACCCACCTTTGTGATCGCCCGGTTGCATCCCTCATTGGTCGGCGGTCCAGCTCTACTGCACGTAGACGCCTATCGTCTCGGGGGCGTCGACGACCTGGCCGACCTGGACCTGGAGATGGACACCGAGCGGTCCGTGACAGTGGCGGAATGGGGCCTGGGAGTCGGCGAGATGCTAGCGGAGTCGTATCTGACGGTGCGGATCGTACGGGGGATCGGGGGAACCCGGACTGGTGAGGTGTCTGGAGTGGGAGAGGAGGAGACTCGGCTGCTGGAGCTGCAGGGTTTCGGCAGTCGATGGCAGGGTGAGGAGTTCGCCACCCTCGTCGGCTGACCGGGGTGTCCCCTAACCTGGGTCGCATGCGGGTCGGTGACGGAGTTGTGCTGGCGCTGGATACCGCCACGCCCGACCTCTCCGCTGCCGTGGTCGGCCCGAATCTGCGCGAATCCGTCCGAGTGCCGGTGGGAAATCGGATGGCGGCCGCTATCGCCCCAGAAGTCGACGGATTGCTGCAGGATTCGGGGCTTGCCAGGGGTGACCTGGCAGCGATCGCGGTCGGAGCCGGGCCGGGCCCCTATACGAGCCTGCGGGTTGGGCTGATGTTCGCCCGCGCCGTGGGCTGGGCGCTCGGGATACCAGTGTTGGGAGCCTGCAGTCTGGACGTCGTGGCGCGGGCGGTCTCCTTGGCTGGGGCGGGGGCGTTTGGGGTGGCGCTGGATGCCCGGCGCCGGGAGGTGTACTGGGCTGGCTATGACGCGGAGGGCCGTCGGAGGGTCGGCCCGCTGGTCGCAAGGCCCGCCGACATCGGGTCGGCGGCGACCCGCTGGTTCGGGCCTGGCCTGGTGGACTCGAGCGCTGGCGCTGGCATGGTCGAGCGGCGAGGGCCGGACGCGCTCGTGCTGGCCGACTGGGTGCGGTCGGATGGGGAGCGAGCCATCGAGGTCACGGAGGGTGGCGGACCGCAGATCGCCGCGGCCGAAGCAGAGATGGCGGGACGCGATTCTGTCTGGGCGGCGCCGGACGGTGACGGATCGGGCGCGAAGTCGATCCCGCAATCGCTGCTGCCACCTCGGCCGCTGTACCTGCGGCGCCCGGATGCCAAGGTGCCGTCGTGGCTCAGCTGAGGTCGTCGGACGAAGTCGCGGACACCCCCATGGCCGCCGCGTCGGAGATTCCTCAGCTTCAACCAGCCCGGTGGTGGCACCTGGCGGCGCTGGCGCAGTTGGAGCGCGAGTTGTTCCCGGCGGACCCCTGGAGCGTGGAGACGTTCGTGGCGGAGCTGGCCGCCGGCCGGCTACTGCAAGTGGCGATTGACGAGCACGGACAGCTGCGGGGCTATGTAGATGTTGCGGTGAACGGGCGCGATGCCGACTTGATGACGATCGCGGTCGAGAGGCCCAGCGCCGGTCAAGGTTGGGGCCGGGCGCTGCTCAGTTGGGCCTGCCAGCAAGCCGAGGCGGCCGGCGCCGAGCGGATGCTGCTCGAGGTGCGTTCCGGTAACACGGCAGAGCAGTTGTATCGACGGGCAGGTTTCGAGCGTATCGATGTGCGTCGCCGCTACTACCCGGACGGCGGTGACGCGATCGTGATGGTCAAGTCCCTGGTTTCGCGGCCTGGGCGATCCGAGGGGGGGCTGGTCCGGAATGCCTGACGAACCACTGGTGCTGGGTATCGAGACATCCTGCGACGAGACCGGAATCGGTATCGTCCGCGGCACGACCTTGCTGGCCGACGAAGTCGCGTCATCGGTGGCGGAGCACGCTCGGTTCGGCGGAGTCGTTCCGGAGGTCGCCAGCCGCGCCCACCTGGAGGCGATGCTGCCGACGCTGGACCGAGCCTGCCGCTCGGCGCGCGTCACATTGGCCGACATCGATGCGATCGCAGTCACGGCCGGCCCAGGACTGGCGGGGGCACTGCTGGTCGGGACGTCCGCAGCGCAGGCCTTGGCCTGGGCGGCCGAGGCCCCGCTTTACCCGGTGAACCACCTGGCCGCCCATGTGGCGGTCGATCGACTCGAGCATGGTCCGTTGCCAGAGCCGGCGGTGGCCCTGCTGGTGTCCGGCGGGCACACCTCCCTGTTGCTGGTGGGCGACATCGCGGAGCACGTGGAACCGCTGGGCTCGACCCTCGACGATGCGGCCGGCGAGGCATTCGACAAGGTGGCACGACTGTTGGGGCTGGGCTTCCCTGGTGGCCCGGAGATCGACCGGATTGCCTTGGATGGGAACCCGACCTCGGTTGCCTTCCCGCGGGGACTTACCGCGGCCAAGGATAGGCAGCATCATCGATTTGACTTTTCCTTCTCCGGACTGAAGACGTCGGTGGCCCGTTGGGTCGAGGCCCGTCGAGCGGCTGGTGATCAGGTGGATGTCGCGGCCGTCGCGGCCAGTTTTCAGGAGGCGGTGGTGGACGTGCTGACCGCGAAGGCCATCGACGCCTGCCAGGATCTTGGCGTGTCCGACCTGATGATCGGCGGGGGCGTTGCGGCGAACAGCCGCCTGCGCGCGCTTGCGGCCGACCGATGTCAGCGGGCAGGAGTGCGGCTGCGGATCCCACGCCCGGGCCTGTGCACCGACAACGGCGCAATGGTTGCTGCCCTCGGATCGGCGCTGGTTTCGGCTGGGATCGCTCCGGTTGGATTGGGTATCGAAGTTGACTCCTCGGCCCCGGTGGACCGGGTGTTGCTGGGGTAGGTATGTCTGCGGGCGTCTCGGCGGGTCAGGCTTGCGGGATAGACTCGGCCACGATGACCATGGCAAATCCGACAACGAGCATCGACCTGCGTCATCTACCCGTTCGTGAGCGCGGGGTGGTGCGGTTCAATCTGATCCTGCAATCCGCGCGGGAGTTGCTGTTGCTGCGCGGGTTGGAGGGTTTCAGCGTGGAGGACGTGGCCGAGCGAGCGGAGATCCCGGTCGGCAGCGTCTACCAGTACTTCCCGAACAAGTTCGCCATAGTCGTGCAGTTGTCAGCCCAGGACACCGAGTCCTTGGCGGCCGACCTCGCCTCGTTCACCGAGAGGTTCCCGGCGCCGGATTGGCAACGCCAAACCGACGAGGTGATCGACCACATCGCCGAAAGGTGGGCCGCGGAGCCTTCCCGCAGTGCTGTCTCGATCGCGATGAAATCGACGTCGGCCACCCGCGCGCGGGCGGCCGAACACTCGCAGTTGTTGACCCTGCGGGTGGCCAGGTTGCTGGAGGCGCTGATTCCGGAAGTCGGCGCGACCCGGCGACTCGTGGTGGCGGATGTGATCGTGGAAATGTGTCAGTCCCTGCTGCACTTTTCGGTTCATGATGGCCGACCGCATCCGCAGGCAGTGGTCGAGCTCAAGCGGATGCTGCGGGCCTATCTCCGCGCGGTCGCGTTGGACTCCTGACCGGGTGCCCCTAGTCAGCCCGGCGGTGAGTACGTAGCCTTCTCGTGATTCAGTCCACCGAGGAGCGGCGCACACCATGACCCAACTTCCCCAAATCATTCAAGGCGGGATGGGAGTCGCCGTGTCGAGTTGGCGGCTCGCCAACGCGGTCGCCAGCACTGGCAATCTAGGGGTCGTTTCCGGGACCGGCACTGACGTGGTGATTGCCCGGCGACTGCAGTTGGGTGATCCGGGTGGGGATATTCGCCGGGCGCTCGCCCATTTTCCCTACCCGGCGATCGCCCGGCGAGTGATGCGCACGTACTACCTGCACGGAGGAAAGGCGGCGCAGGACTCCTTCCGGACGCTGCCTCGGTTCACGCTGGAACCCTCTCAGGAACTTCAGGAGTTGACGGTTGTCGCCAACTTCGTGGAAGTGTGGTTGGCCAAAGAGGGCCACGACGGTCCGGTCGGTGTCAACTTCCTCCGCAAGGTCGAAATCCCGTTACCCTTCGGGCTATTCGGGGCGATGTTGGCCGGAGTCGACTACGTGATCGTGGGGGCCGGGAATCCTGCCGAGATCCCTCGGATGATCCGCACCCTGGCGGCGGGCGAGGATCTCACGATCTCGGTGCGTGGTCAGGGATTCACCTCCGCGGATCGACCGTTGGAGTGCGTCTGCAGCCCCAGTTCGATAGTCGGCGGCCAGCCGCCGGTGCTGGCTGAGCCGCGGATGCTGGCGATCTCGGCGTCGGTCGAATTGGCCGAGGCATTGGCCAAGGACAGTGCCAGCCGCCCGTTCGGATTCGTGATCGAGGGTCCAACCGCGGGTGGGCACAACGCCCCGCCGCGAGGACCGCGTCGGACCGACGATCTTGGTCAACCCATCTATGACGACCGAGACGCAGTCGACCTGAGCAAGATCGCCCAGTTGGGATTGCCGTTCTGGCTGGCCGGATCCTACGGAACCCCGGAGGGCTTGACTGCCGCGCTGGCGGCAGGTGCGGCCGGTGTCCAGGTGGGCACAGCTTTTGCCTACTCGGCCGAGTCCGGGATGGATGACCGCTACAAGCGCGAGGTGCTCGACGCTCTTGCGGCCGGGACGCTGGAGGTCCGTACCGACTGGCGGGCCAGTCCGACCGGCTTCCCGTTCAAGGTGGTCCAACTGCCCGGCACGATCGCGGATCCGGAGGTGGTGGGAAATCGAAAACTGGTTTGCGACCTGTCCTATCTGCGGGTGCCGTACAAGAAGGACGACGGTTCGGTGGACTACCGGTGCCCGGCTGAGCCGGTGGCGGTTTACACCGGGCGCAAGGGTGGCCGAGCAGCCAACACGGAAGGCCGTCGGTGCCTGTGCAATGGCCTGGTTGCCGCCGCGGGCCTTGCGCAGGTGCGTCGCAATGGCGGTCCGGAACCAGTCATCATCACCTCCGGTGACGATTTCCGGGCAGTCGCAGAATTGGCTCCGGAGACCGGTTTCTACACCGCTGCCGACGTGCTGAACTACCTCCAAAGCCGCCGGTGAACCTCGCGGCCGATGCCGCTTGATACCTTGGGGACTCCAAACATGAGGTTTTCTTCATGTTAAGCCCGAGGGAGAACGATGCGTCCGTCCGAGCCGATCGCCGTGATTGGCGTTTCCGCGATCATGCCCAATGCACCAACCGCGGCGAGCTTCTGGTCGAATATCACCGGGGGCAGGTACTGCGTCACGGATGTCCCGGCCGATCGGTGGGATTCCTCCCTCTACTTCGACCCTGATCCGGCGGCGCCGGACAAGACGTACTCGCGCATTGGCGGATGGGTGCGGGAGTTTCCGTGGGATCCCATGGGTTGGAAACTCCCCCTCCCACCAAGCGTCGCCAAACACTTGGACGAGGGTCAGAAGTGGTCCTTGAGTGCGGCACGTTCGGCCCTGCTGGACGCGGGCTGGCCGACCTGGGAGGTGGACTCGGATCGGGTCGCGGTGATCATCGGCAACGCCCTCGGCGGTGAGAAGCACGACTACACGAACCTGCGGGCGATGTATCCGCAGTTCGAACGCGATCTGGCGGATTCGGGGGCGTTCGCCGAGCTTCCGAACGCCGTCAGGGAGCGGATCGCGACTGAAGTGCGGGACCGTTACCTCGCCCGGCTGCCGGAGATCACGGAGGACACCATGCCCGGCGAACTGGCCAACGTGCTGGCGGGCCGGGTTGCCGCGCAATTCAACCTGCGGGGGCCGAACTTCACCACGGACGCGGCCTGCGCATCTGCGTTGGCGGCCCTCAATTCCGCAGTCGACGGTTTGCGTGCCGGCGCCTATGACGTGGCGATCGCAGGTGGTCTCGATCGGAACATGGGGCCCGGTGGCTACATTCGGTTTTGCAAGATCGGCGCCCTCTCAGCTACCGGCAGCCGTCCCTTCGACGCGGCCGCTGACGGTTTCGTGATGGGCGAGGGAACCGCCCTGTTCGTGCTCCGCAGGCTCCGGGACGCGCAGGCTGCCGGAGACCGGATCTACGCCCTCATCCGCGGTATCGGCGGTTCCAGCGATGGCCGCGGGAAGGGCATCACGGCACCCAACCCGGTCGGCCAACGGTTGGCGATCGAGCGGGCCTGGGCCGACGCCGGACTCGACCGCGGCACAGTCGGGATGATCGAGGCACACGGCACCTCCACCCGCGTCGGAGACGCCACCGAACTGGCTACCCTCGCGCAGGTCTTCGACGGGCTACCAGCAGCCAGTGTGGCGTTGGGCTCGGTCAAGTCGAACATCGGTCACTTGAAGGCGGCTGCCGGCGCGGCCGGCCTGTTCAAGGCCGTGATGAGCCTCAGTGAACGAACCCTGGCGCCGAGCCTCAACTTCCATGATCCGAATCCCAGCGTCGACTGGTCGACCAGTCCGTTCGCCGTCACCACCGAACTGCAGCCCTGGCCCGAGCGAACCGACGGGGTGCCCCGCCGCGCCGGGGTCAGCTCGTTCGGTTTCGGTGGCACAAACTTTCACGTTGTCTTGGAGGAATACGTGCCCGACCGCAACTTCAATGACGACAGTCCCGCCGAGGTTGAAGTCGGCCTCCCCAGCGCCGGGATCGATACGACCGCAGCGGTCGCGACCGATCGCAAGTCGCCGTTGCGGGGGGCGGTGGTGCTGGGTGCACCTGATCTGAAGTCGCTCGCGACCCAGTTGGAGGTGCTGCAGCAGGGTGCGCTGCGCGGCGAGACTCCACCTCGTCGCGCACCGGCCGCCGCGTTGGCCTCCGCGCCGCATCGGATCGCCATCGACTTCGCGGACGCAGCGGACCTGGCGGCGAAGTCGGCCAAGGCCTTGCAGGCGTTGGCCGCGAACACTCCGGCGGCCTGGCGGATGCTGCGTGCGCAAGGCGTGTATCTGGGCGGTGGGGCTGCCGGCAAGGTTGCATTCCTCTACACCGGCCAAGGTAGCCAGTACGTCAATATGCTGGCCGATCTGCGCGCAACTGAGCCGATTGTCGCGGAGGTGTTCGCGCAAGCCGACAAGATCATGACCCCGCTCATCGGGCGGCCCCTGTCCGACTTCGTCTTCGGCGACACCAGCGACCCGGAAGACCTCGACCGACTTACCGAACAGCTACTCCAGACGGAGATCACCCAGCCGGCGGTGTTGACCACCGACGAGGCGCTGAGCAGGCTGCTGGCCGGCTATGACATCCACCCCGACATGGTGATGGGGCACAGCCTGGGGGAGTACGGGGCACTGGTGGCAGCGGGCTGTCTGAGCTTCAGCGGCGCTTTGGAGGCGGTGAGCGCGCGGGGTCGAGAGATGGCCGGAGTCTCGGCGGAGGACAACGGGGCGATGGTTGCGGTGATGGGTCCGCTGGCGAAGATCACCTCAATTGTCGAAGCCGTCGACGGCTACGTCGTGGTGGCCAATATCAACTCGCCCGGACAAGCGGTGATCGGGGGCGCGACGGTCGCAGTCGGGCTCGCGGCGACGGCCTGTCAGGAAGCCGGTATGACCGCCATCCCCATTCCGGTGAGCCACGCCTTCCACACCGAGATTGTCGAGCCAGCCGCGGCCCCGCTGCAGGTCCAACTGCGCAGGCTTGAGGTCTTGCCGCCGTCGCTACCTATCGTGGCCAACGCCACTGGCGAGTTCTACCCGCAGGACGCGACGGTGGACACGATGATTGACATCCTCGGCCGGCAGGTGGCTTCACCGGTGCAGTTCGTCGCGGGTCTGCACTCGCTCTACGACGCGGGCGCGCGGGTCTTCGTGGAGGTCGGCCCCAAACGGGCGTTGCATGGCTTCGCCGAAGACGTCCTGGGCTCGATCCATGATGATGTCACGGCTGTCTTCACCAACCACCCGAAGTCCGGCGATCTTGCCTCGTTCAACCAAGCTCTGTGCGCACTCTGGGCGGCTGGCGTCGGCTTCCCACCGGAAGCGGGCGACGCAGCCGGTTCGGCCGGTGCAGCAGGTGCGGCAAGCGCACCCGGCGCCCCCGACGAAGCCCAAGTCGTGGCCACAGTTGTGGGCGTCGTGACGGAGATGACCGGCTATCCGGCGGAACTGCTCGACCTCGACCTCGATATGGAGGCAGACCTGGGGGTGGACACCGTGAAGCAGGCCGAGGTATTCGCGGGGGTGCGGGAACGCTTCGGTATCGCTCGCGAGGGTGACCTGAAACTGCGCGATTTCCCGACCCTGCGCCACGTGGTCGACTGGGTGATCCAATCCGTCGGCACGTCCCAGACCGTTACGGCGGCGCCATCCACGGCGGCGCCATCCACGGCGGCGCCGTCCGCTGTGGCTGCCGCGCCGAGGGCCAGCGCGGCCACCGTGTCCGTGCCAGTCTCGTCGACTGCCAACCGGGTCGTGGACTTGCCGGCTGCCCCTGCCGGGCAGACCGAGGGAGCCTCCGCCGCCTTGCCCGTCAGCAGTGACCGATTGGCGCAAGTCGGGCAACTCTTCGCCGAAGCGTTGCAGTCCGGATTGGCTCTACTGGGTGAGTCGTCATTGGATCGGGCGACAGCCCCGAACAGGGCCGCTCCCGCCGACCTGTCGATCGATCAGGAAGCGGTTGTCATCACAGGCGCCGCGCTAGGCCTACCCGGCACTGACTCGGTGTTCGCCGATGACAACCTCGAAGCCATCTTGTCGGGGAGGAATCTGATCTCTGCCATCCCACCGGAGTTCCGGGATCGGATGGCCGACATGCGCATCACCAGGCTGGTCAAGTCTGCGGGCGAGCCGACCTTCGACACGATTGAGGATGCCGCCGGTGTGATCAAACTCGCCGGGCGGGCGGCGCCGTTCGACGTTGTCGAGGAATTCGGTGTGGCAGCCGAACGCGACAAAGCCCTCGATGCCGCCACGAGGCTCGCGATCGGCGCCGGTTTCGATGCCCTGCGCGATGCCGGAATTCCGCTTGTCATGCGCTACAAACGCACCACGATCGGGACCGAGTTGCCGGACCGTTGGGGGCTGCCGGAATCAATGCGCGACGACACCGGGGTCGTCTTCGCTTCCGCCTTCCCGGGACTCGATGCGTTCACTGCCGAGATCGAGGCCTATGCGCGCGATCGAGCCCGCCGTGAGCAGCTGCAGGCGCTGGAGTCCGTCCGTGCGGCGCTGCCGAGTTCGGTGCCGGAGTTGGACTCCGAGATTGATCGGCTCCGGCTGGAACTGTCCGAGGATCGGTTCGAGTTCGACAGGAGATTCATCTTCAAGATCCTGTCGATGGGCCATTCCCAGTTCGCCGAACTGATCGGGGCCCGCGGACCCAATACTGCCGTCAATGCCGCCTGTGCCTCCGCCACCCAGGCGCTGGCCGTCGCAGAGGATTGGATCCGGACCGGGCGCGCCCGTCGAGTCATCGTCATCTCCGCCGACGATTCGACGTCCCCCAGTCTGCTGCCGTGGATTGGATCCGGGTTTCTAGCGTCGGGGGCCGCTGCCATCGACGAGTCGGTGGCCGACGTCGCGACGCCGTTCGACCGGCGTCGGCACGGGATGATCGTCGGAATGGGGGCAGGCGCGTTCGTGGTGGAGGCGGCGGCTTCGGCGGCCGAGCGCGGCCTCCAGCCCATCTGTGAAGTGATGGCGTCGACCATTGCCAACAGCGCCTTCCATGGCACCCGGCTGGATGTGGATCATGTCGCTCAGGTGATGGAGCGGTTAGTCGTACGGGCGGAGCGCGCCGGAGTCGAGCGGCAGGAGATCGCCGCTTCCGGGGTATTCGTCTCGCACGAGACCTACACGCCCGCTCGCGGTGGTTCGGCGGCTGCCGAGGTGAACGCCCTACGTACCGTCTTCGGGCGCGCCGCGGAGGATTTGGTGATCACCAACACCAAAGGGTTCACGGGGCATGCGATGGGTGCCGGCGTCGAAGACGTGGTCGCCATCAAGTCCCTCGAGACGGGTCTGGTGCCGCCAGTGGCGAACTACCGGGAGCATGACCCGGAATTGGGGCAGCTGAATTTGAGTCAAGGTGGTGGCTATCCGGTCAAGTTCGCGATCCGGCTCGCGGCCGGCTTCGGATCCCAGATCGCCATGTCGCTGCTCCGCTGGACGCCGATCCCTGACGGCCTACGCCGCGCCCCGAAGGAGCTCGGCTACGAGTACCGAATTGTCGACCGGGCGGTTTGGCGGCGATGGCTGGAAGCCGCCGCCGGGAATGCTGACCCGCGCCTGGAAGTCGACCATCGTCGATTGAGGATCGTCGATACCCGAAGTTCTGCGCGGGTGGCGACGAATCCTGGGTCAGTGACGGCGAGGGTTGACGAGGGCGTTGAGGGGAGCGCTGTCGGCAGCGGTGCTGGTGTTGAGGCGACGGTGTTGGCGGTGGTGTCGGAGTTGACCGGCTATCCGGTTGAGTTGCTGGATCTGGGTGCCGATATGGAGGCCGATCTGGGGGTGGACACCGTCAAGCAGGCGGAGGTGTTCGCGACTGTGCGGGAGAAGTTCGATATCGCGCGGGATG
>JAUPKM010000150.1 GCA_030837445.1 Actinomycetota bacterium | reverse complement strand
CTCGCCGAGGCCTTCGGGCTCGCCGGCCAGCGCCCGGACGACGTGCAGGCCTGCCTGCCGCACCCTGGCGAGGTGGTCCGTCACCGCGGCCTGGTCGCCGTCGCCGGTCAGCAGCACGGGGACAACGTCGAGGAACTCGCCCACGCAGTCGGACCAGTCCTCACCCGCCCAACGCCGCGAGCTGTTCACGAAGCCGACGGCGACCTGGTCCCCGCCGCTTCGCCGGGCGAGCTGCGTGTGCAGGACCGCGAAGGCCGCGTCCAGCGGGTTCTCGCCGTCGGCCAGCGGAGAGCTGTACCGCTGGACCGGAGTCCGGGACGACTCGGGGCCCTCGGCCACGGCGTGCCCGGCTCGGCGGTTCGCCGCGAGCCAGGCGGCGAGGTCGAAGCCCTCGAACCCGGCCTGCCAGTCCGGGGCGTCTTCGAGGGCCGCGAGGTACGCGCCGAACCGCCGCGGCGCGGGGAACTCCACACCCCGGGCGGCACGTACCGTCTCGTCCCGCAGGATCCCCGCGGTGAACCCGTCGAAGACGGCGTGGTGGAACGCCCAGACCAGCCGCAGCTCGTCGCCGGAGACCCGGACCACCACGCACCGCCAGAGCAGGCCGCCGGCGAAGGGCCGTTCCTGCAGGGCGTACGCGAGGTCGCCGACGAGGACGGCGACCTGGTCCCTCGCGATCCGGCGGGCGTCCCGGACCGGGATCAGGCCGGCCAGGTCGGCGAACGCTTCGGGGCCGATGATCTCGAAACTGTCCCCGGCGAGACGGGCGCGGAGGGACTCGTGGCGTCTCGCCGTCCTCGCGATGCCATCCCGCAGATCCTCCACGTCGACGCCGGTGACGGTCTGGAGGAAGCCACCGGTCTCGCTGCCGCTCGCGCGGTGCAGCCGGGCCATGGCGCCGATGTCGAAGGCGTGCACGGCGGGCTCGCCGGCGAAGGACTCCGCGACGCGGAGGGCGTCGTGGGCAGCCCAGGACACGAACGTGCGGAGCCGCTCCGCCGAGACCGGGCGACGAGGCTTCTCGGGGGCGATCGCAGGCGTCGGCTCCGCGCCGGCCGGGGGCTCGGGCCGCAGTGACGCGCTGAGACCGTCCGCCGTCGGGGTCCGGTACAGGTCACTCACCTGAAGTTCCACACCGAACTCCCGGAGCCTGCGCACCACAGCGATCGCCTGGAGCGACTGCCCGCCGGCGGCGAAGAAGTCATCGGTCCCGGCCAGCTCAGGTGCCGCGAGAATCTCCCGGAACACGGTCAGCACGCCGGCGACCGGTTCACTCCCGATCGCCTCCGGAGCCGTCTCGACCGGGCCCGTCTCCGCCGGAGCGGCACCCACCGGGTTGTCGATCCGGGAGGCCAGCTGGGCACGGTCGACCTTGCCGTGCGAGGTCAGCGGGAACTCCGTCAGGACGATCAGGCGCTGCGGGACCATGTGACGCGGCAGTTTCGTGGCGAGCTGTTCGCGCAGCCCCGCCTCGGTCGGCACGCGGCCGGACCACGCCTCCGCCGGTTCGGCGGCCGTCGTCGGCTCCGCTTTGCAGAACCCGGTCAGCCGGCTGTCGTTGCCCTCCTTGGTGTGGATCACGACGGCGTCGGACACCCCGGGGCAGCTCTGCAGCGCCAGCTCGATCTCGGAGAGCTCGATCCGGTGCCCGGCGTGCTTGACCTGCCGGTCGATCCGGTCGAGGAAGACGATGCGTCCGGCGTCGTCCAGCACCACGCGGTCACCCGTGCGGTAGACGCGGCCGACGTGTCCGGCCAGGCCGTCCACGAACTTCTCGGCCGTCAGCTCCGGCCGCCGGTGGTAGCCGAGCGCGACGCTCGGGCCGCCCACGCAGAGCTCGCCGGGCACCCCACGCGGCACGTCGGAGCCGTCCGGATGCACGATGAAGAGCTCACGGTTCCGCGCGGGGACACCGATCGGCATCCGCGCGAAGTCCGGGTACTCGTCGACACGGAAGTACGTCGTGCAGATCGACGCCTCGGTGGGTCCGTACAGGTTGAAGAGCTTCCCTGCCCCCAGCACCTCGAAGGCGCGCTGTGCCGCCCACGGCTGCATCGCCTCGCCGCCGACGTACAGGGCGGACATCCCCGCGACCGCCTCGGGACGCTCCGCCATCAGCAGGTGGAAGACCGCGGTGATGAGGATGCCCGCGTCGACGCTTTCCTCGCGGAGGAGGTCCGCCAGGAGGAGCATGTCCATGTTGTGCTCGGGGCCGCCCATGACGAGGGTGGCGCCGGCGAGGAACGCGCTGTGGACGTCGAGCAGCGACGGGTCGAACGTGTAGCCCGTCAGGTGCAGGATCCGCATCCCGGGGGCGTAGTCCAGGTACCCGTTGTCCGAGCAGGTGCTCAGGACGCCGCCGTGGGTGACGAGCGTGCCCTTGGGCACACCCGACGTGCCCGACGTGTAGATCATGGCCAGCGGGCTGCCGGCCGCGACATCCGACGGCGGCTCGTACGTCCCGATCAAGTCCTCGGGCTGGTGGGCGACGACGGCGCCGGGCCACTGGAGCGCCTTCGGCCGCGTGGCCAGGACCACGGAGGCACCGCTGTCGGCCAGGATCCCGGCGACCCGTTCACCCGGCAGGCCCGCATCGAGCGGGACCTCGATCGCGCCGCACTTCAGGAGCGCGACGCGGGTGAACACCTGCCACGGCCCTCGCTCCAGGAGGCAGAGCACCATGTCACCGGTGCGGACCCCCGCGTCCTGGAGCCCTCCGGCCAGGTCGTCGGTGAGGCGGTCGAGCTCGGCGTAACTCCACTCCTGCCGCTCCCAGCGCAGTGCGGGCAGGTCCGCGTGCGCGGCGAACGACTGCCGGATCCGGGCCAGCAGCGAGTCGGTGATCGCGGGCCCCGCGGCGGTCAGCGCCGCCCGTCGCTCCTCCCGCTCGTCCGGGGTCTCCAACGGCAGCTCCACGACACGGCGCCCGGCATCCTGCGTCATGGCGAGCAGCAGCTGGTCCAGCTGGGCGCCGAGACGCGCGATCGTGGCGTCGTCGAACAACTCCGTGCGGTACTCGACCTCCACCACGAGGTCCTCCGGGCGCTCGACGACGCTGAAGGAGAGCGCGTAGCGGCTCTTGACGCGGCCGTGCGGCAGCGGCTCGATCCGGACGCCGTCGAGCTCGAGCTCCTCGGTGCCGGTGCTGACGTAGTTGAACAAGACGTCGAACAGCGGGTTCGCGTCACCGCCGGGCCGGATACCGAGCCGGGCCAGCACCGCCTCGAACGGCGCGTTCTGATGCTCGAGCACGGCCACCACGCTGTCCTTCGCAGCCGCGACCACGTCGCGTACCGAGCGCTCCGACAGGTCGGTGACCGAGAGCGGCAGGGTGTTCACGAACATCCCCACGGTGTGCTCGCTCCCGGAGACGTGCCGCCCGGACACGGCCGTGCCCAGCAAGAACCTCTTCTGGCCGCTCGACAGGCCCAGCACCCGGGTGAGCGCGGCGAGGAACGCCATGTACGGCGTCGCGCCGCACTCCCGGGCCAGGTCGGTCACGGCCCGACGGCTCGCCGTGCAGGTGAAGCGGTGCCGGTCGCCGTCGAGCGTGGCGGGCTCCGGCGGGGTGCGGTCCACCGGGAGCTCGAGCCGCGGAAGATCGCCGCGCAACGCGGTGGCGAAGTACTCGACGTCCGCCTCGAGCCGACCGGTCTGCTCCAGCCGGGCCAGCGCCGAGACGTAGCCGGCATAGGGCAGGGGCGCCGCGGCCAGGGGCTCGCCACGCAGAGCGCGGGAGAGGTCGTCGGCGATGATTGCCAGGGAGGCCTGGTCCCCGACGATGTGGTGCATGTCGATCAAGAGGTAGTGCAGGTCGTCGGCGACGCTCAGGACCTCGACCCGCAGCAGCGGGGCGGTGGCGAGGTCGAACGGTCGCGGCCCGGCCGCGAGGCGGGTCTCGACCTCGGCAGCGGTCACCGTGGTGACGCTGACGACATCCGGCACCCCGGCGAGGACGCGCTGCACCAGCGTGCCGTCACCGGCCAGGTGGAACGACGTTCGCAGCTGCCCGTGCCGCGCGACGACCTGCCCGAAGGCGTGCCGGAGCCGTTCGACGTCGAGCCCGCCCGTCACCGTGTAGGCGATGGCGAGGTTGTACGCCGTGTCGTCGTCGCGTAGCGCGCAGACGGCGTACATCCTCCGCTGCGCGGGGGACGCCGGCGACTCGACAAACTCGGCGAGGCCGGAGGCGGGGACGGCGGGGGGCTCGGCGGCGGGCTCGGCGGCGGGCTCGGCCGGCAGCGGGGTCGTCGGCGTGGATGCCGGGGACGGTGCGGCCCTCGTGGCCAGGAGGGCGCTGATCGCGGCGTAGCTCGCGTCGGCGAACATCTCGCCGACGGTGATCGCGATGCCCGTGCGCTTCTCGAGAAGGGCGGTGAACCTCACCGCGGTCAGGGAGTCGCCGCCGGCGCGGAGGAAGTTCGCGTCGTCGGTGGGCTCGGTGCCGAGCACCTCGACCCAGGTCTGACGAACGGCCTCGTCGCGCGCCGGAAGGTCCGCGCGAGCAGCGGCCTCCGCCCGGTCGCCCGCCCCTGCCCCCGCTCCCAGGCCCAGCTCGTCCCAGCGGATGTCGGAGAGGAGGGGACGAGGCTCGAACGCATAGCCCGGCACCGGGAGACGCGGGCCCTCCGCGCAGAACAGCGCCCGATCGACGTCGTCACCGCGCACCCACCGGGACGCGAGGACCCGTCGCAGGACGTCCGGCGTGACCAGGCCACCCGCCTCGGCGGGAATGATCGCCGTCGGCACCGCCTGCCGCGTCCGGGCCGGCGCCGTCCCTGCCCTCAGGTACCGCATCGCCTCGCCGGAGCTGATCTCCGCGCTCGCGACCCCGAGGGCGATACGCAGCAGCCGGTCGTCCCCGCCGCGTGCCCGCAGGCTGTCGTACCCGGCGAAGCGGGCGATCGCCACCCGCACCGCGAACTGGGAGAGACGATCGATCACGAGATCGTCCGGCGCACCGACGTCGGACAGCGCCGCGCGCACCCGTGCCCGCAGGCCGTCCTCGAAGACGCGCACCACGAACTCCAGGGTCCGGACGAACGCCTGACCAGCCGGGGAGGTGTCGTCCGGCAGACGTGCCGGGAGCGTCAGCCGCACCCCGTCCGACGCATCGATCGCGAGCACGTCCGCACCGGGCTCGATCCACTCAAGGGGCTTGCCCGGCACCCGGACGGCGGCGGCGCGGTGCTCGAACTCCGCGCGGCCCCGGGCCAGGCTGGCCGAGACGTCGCGCGCCGGGACCGCCGTGCCGAGGAAGCCCGCCAGCGCGTCCTGCATCCGGCGCCGGGACCACTCGGTGCGGGCCGAGACCGGGAGAACGCACTCGCCGTCGTCCCTGTCCGACGACGCCGGGCGGGCCGGGGCGGGCTCCAGGATGACGTGCGCGTTGGTACCGCCGATCCCGAAGGAGCTCACGGCGGCGAACGGCACGCCCGACGCGGGAGCCGTCGCCCGGGTGGGCACGTAGATCGAGCCGGTCACCTCGATGTTCCGGTTCAGGCCTGTGAAGTTGGCCATCGGCGGGACCACGCCGCGGTTGACGACGCCGACGGCGCCGAGGAACCCGGCGACGCCCGCTGCCGCGTCGAGGTGGCCGACGTTGGCCTTGGCCGCCCCCAGGGCGACCGGTCCGCTCCTGCCGTAGACGTTGGCGAGCGCCTGGTACTCGATCGGGTCGCCGTGGAGGGTTCCCGTGCCGTGGGTCTCGACGTAGACGACGTCGTCGGCGTCGACGGTGGCGTCCGCGAGCGCGGCACGGATCACCTGTTCCTGGCCGCGCACGCTCGGAGCGGTGTACCCGACCTTCGCGCGGCCGTCGTTGTTCATCGCACTGCCGGCGATCACCGCGTAGATGTGGTCGCCGTCGGCCAGCGCCGCGTCGAGCGGCTTGAGCAGGACGACGCCGGCGCCCTGGCCGCCGACCGTGCCGTTGGCGTCCTGCGAGAAGGGGCGGCACACGCCGTCGGCCGAGAAGATCATCCCCTCGTGCCAGGGGTAGCCCTCCTTGCGCGGGAAGTTGAGGGCGACGCCGCCGGCGAGCGCCATGTCGGCCTCGCCCTGTCTCAGGCAGCTGACCGCCTGGTGGATCGCGACCAGCGACGTCGAGCACGCCGTCTGCACGTTCACCGCGGGACCGGTCAGGCCGAGCTTGTAGGCCACCTTGGTGGCGAGGAAGTCCTTCTCGTTCGTCGTCATCGCCTCGAACACCCCGATCGGGTCGTTCCGGCGCTGCAGGAACCGAGCCATCCAGGCGAAGTTCGTCCCGCTGCCGGCGAAGAGCGCGATGGTGCCCGGGAACTCGCCGGGCACGTAACCCGCGTCCTCCATCGCGTGCCAGGCGGTCTCGTGCAGGAGCCTCACCTGCGGGTCCATGGTCTCGGCCTCGTGGGCGGAGTACCCGAAGAAGTCCGCGTCGAAGGTGTCGGCGGCGACGTACCCGCGGGCGTTGACGTAGCGCGGATCGTCGATGGTGGCCTCGTCGAACCCGGCGTCGAGCAGTTCGTCGCGCGTGAAGCGGCGGATGCTGTCGAGCCCGGCGAAGCGGTTGTCCCAGTACTCGGCGACGGTCGAGGCGCCGGGAAACACGCCGGACATCCCGATGACCGCGATCTTGCGGTTCGGGATCTGAGCCTTGGCATGGTCCCGCTGGTCCGCCCACGCGACGATCTCCGCGATGTCGGCGGCGGCGATGGTCCCGGTCTCGTCGTCCGCGGCAGAACCTGCCGGGGAATCCTCCTGGCCCGGGCCGGTCGGCGGGGCCGCCCGGTGGCCGAGCGCCTCGGCCAGGGCCCGTGGCGTCGGGTTCTCGAAGAGGCGGTTGAGCGGGATGTCCCGCTTCAGCTCCTCGCCGAGACGGTTGTTGACCAGCATGAGCTTGTAGGAGTTCCCGCCGACGTCGAAGAAGTTGTCGCCGGCCGAGACGCCCCTCCCGAGCATCTGGGCCCACACCCCGAGGATCACCTCGAGGACGTCGCCCTCCCCCGCGGGCGCGGCCGCCTCCACGACCGGTTCCACGGCCGGTTCCACGGCGGCCTCCAACGCCAAGCGGTCGACCTTGGTGTTGGGGAGCTTCGGCATCTCCGCGACCTGGCGGAGGCGGGTGGGACGCATGTAGGCGGGCAGAGCCGCCTCGATCTGGGCGAGGACGGCCGCCGACCGGTCGGCGGCGTCCTCCGCCGTGTAGTGCAGCACCAGGTCGCCGTCGGACACGGTCGCGACGGCATACGTCACGCCGTCGGCACGCATCGCGGTCTTCTCGATCTCGCCGAGCTCGATCCGGTTGCCGTTGACCTTGACCTGGTGGTCGAGGCGCCCGATCAACACGGTCTCGCCGTCGGGCCGCAGGTAGCCGGCGTCGCCGGTCCGGTAGACGCGCACGCCGGGCAGTCCGGGCAGGGTGGTGAACGCCGCCGCCGTCCGCTCCGGGTCGTTGACGTAGCCGGCGGCGAGTCCCTCGCCCGCGATGCACAGCTCGCCGGGTTCGCCGTCGGGCAGGATCGTCCCGTCCTCGCCGACGACGATCACAGCGGCACCGGACACGGCGCTGCCGACCGTCACGTCGTCACCGGGCGCGAACTCCTTGACGGTCGCGGTCACCGTGGTCTCGGTCGGCCCGTACATGTTGAAGACCCGCGCGCCGCTCTCTTTGAGCAACAGCGCCAGCAGGTTCTCGGAGAAGTGCTCGCCCCCGCAGACCACCACCCGCAGCGCGGGCAGCTGGGCGCGGAACCGCCGGTTGCCGCAGAGCGCAACCATCTTCGACACCGGTGCCTGGATGTGCGTCACCCCGAACGCCTCGACCCGCCCGGCGATCCCGGTGGCGTCCTTCTGGTGGTCCACCGGGCACAGGTGGACCGCCGCGCCCGAGGCCAGCGGCAGCAGGCTCTCGAAGATGAAGATGTCGAACGTCGGGTCCGCCAGGCTGATGATCACGTCCCCCGTCGCGAAGATCCCGCGCCCGGCATGGTCGTGCCACAGGTTCGTCACGCCACGGTGTCTCACCTCGATGCCCTTGGGCCGGCCCGTCGATCCTGAGGTGAACACCACGTAGGCCGGGGCGTCCGGCCCGACGACGGGTCCGGCGGGGGCGGGCCCGGTGCGCTCCGTGCAGGTGGTGATGTCGAACACCGTCCCGACGGCCGGCGCAGCCGCCAGACCCGGTTCCGCGAAGGCGAACCTCGGCGCGACGTCGGCGAGGATCCGCTCCTGCCGCGCGACGGGCTGCCGCGG
This sequence comes from Actinomycetota bacterium, assembly GCA_030837445.1. Classification (GTDB taxonomy): domain Bacteria; phylum Actinomycetota; class Actinomycetes; order S36-B12; family UBA10799; genus JACJWR01. The sequence goes on along the minus strand of JAUPKM010000150.1, from coordinate 21,496 downwards.
GTCGATCGGCAGGTAGGCACCACCGGCCTTGAGGATGGCCAGTTGCGCGACCAGCAGGTTCACGTCCCGCCGGGTGAACAGCGCGACGCACTCGCCGAGCCGCAGCCCGGCGTCGATCAACCGTGCCGCCTGCGCGTTCGCCATGCCGTCCAGCTGGGCGAACGTGTAGCGGTCACCGTTGCCGTCGATGACCGCAGTGGTGTCCGGGAGTTCCGCCGCCCGCTGCGCGACAAGCTCGTGGATCGGTCTGAACGGGGCAGGGACGAGCCGGGCACGGATCGCATCGGTCGGCGTGCCGAGCGGGATCCGGCCGATCGGGAGATCGTCGTCCTGGCACACGGCCGCCAGGAGCGCCTGGAAGCGCACGACCAGTCGCTCGATCGTGGCCCGGTCGAACAGCGCGGCCGCGTAGTCGAACTCGATGGCGAGGCCGTCGGCGGTCTCCGTGCACGTGACGACGAGGTCCAGACCGACGCCCTTCGGCTTCACCTCGAGCTCGCGGGCCGCGATCGCGTCGATCGCGATGTCGTGCCGCTCGATGTTGTGGTAGTCGAACGACACGTCGCACAGCGGGTGCCGGCCAGGGACTCGCCCCAGGTCCAGCGCGTCGACGACACGCTCGAACGGCACGTCCTGATGCTTCAGGGCGTCGATCACCGAGGAGCGGCTCGCCTCTACGTACTCGCCGAACGACACCGTCGGCTCCGGGCGGAGCCGGATCGGCATCATGTTCACGAACATGCCGACCATCTCCTGCGTCTCCGCGAGGGTCCGGCCGGTCACCGGCGTACCGATCACGAGGTCGTCGCGGCCCGCCGTGCGGGCGAGCGTCGCGCCCCAGGCGGACAGCAGCACCATGAACGGCGTCGCGTCGTGCGCCTCCGCGAGTACCCGCACGCTCCGCATGCGGGCCGGGCCCAGGTGCAGGTTCACCCGTCCGGCTGCCCTGTCCCGCCCGGCGCCGCGCGGCCGGTCCGTCGCGAGGAGTTCCGCCGTCGGCGCGTCCCGCAAGGTGTCCAGGAGCCGCGCCTCGGACTCGGCGACCATCCGGACGCGGGTCTCGTCGTGGTGCACCACGAAGTCCGTGTACTGCACGGCCAGCGGTTCGAGGTCACCGGCGTACAACGCACCGAGATCGCGGGCGATGATCTCAGCGGAGACCGCGTCGGCGACGATGTGGTGGATGTCGAAGAGAAGGAGGCTGCCGCTGCTGCCGCCGTCGACGATCTCCATGCGGAACAGCGGGCCGGTCGCCAGGTCGAAAGGCCGCACGAAGCGGTCCATGAGCCCGTCGACGACGTCCTGGCCGACGTGCGCCGCGGTGGAGAAGACGAGCGGCAGCGGCCAGGCCGTGCCGGGATCCGCGATCCTCTGCCGGACCTCGCCGTCGCGCAGCGCGAAGGTCGTGCGCAGCGGCTCGTGCCGCGCGACCAGGCGGCGCACCGCCGTGCGGAGCGCGTCCGGGCTGAGCGTGCCGTCGAGCCACGTGGCGGAGGCCATGTTGTACACGAGCGAGGCCGGGTCGAGCTGCGCCGCGAGGTACATCCGGGTCTGCGCGGGGCTGAGCGGGTAGTCACCCTGCCCGGGTGCGGCCGTCAGGCGGCGCACACCCGGGGCCGGCGCACCGCCGGCCCCGGCCCGCACCGCCGGACCGAACCGCTCCGCGAGCCCCGCGGGCGTCGGGGCCGCGAACACGTCCGCGACGGTGACGCCCACCCCGAGACGCGAGCTGAGCCGTGCGGCGAGCCCGGTCGCCTTGAGCGAGTCCCCGCCGAGCGCGAAGAAGTCGGCGCCGACGGGAACCTGCGCGTAGCCGAGCACGGCGACGAACGTCTCCTGTACCGCGGTGAGCGGGTCGATCTCGGTCCCGCCACCGGCCGCGCCCCGCGCAGGTCCTGACTGACGCGCTGAGCCCACCACCTGGGCGGACAGCGACGCGGACGCCGGCAGCGACCGGTTGGTCGCGGCGCTGCCAGAGGCGGCGCCTCCAGAGGCGACACGGGTGGTCGTGGTGACGGGATAGGGGTGACGGTCGAAGGAGTACGTCGGCAGCGAGACGCGCCGACCCGTGGTGTGGTGGGTCCAGTCAACGTCCAGACCGGCGCTCCACAGGGTGCCGAGAGCGTCCAGCAGCCAGGCCTCGTCCGCGCTGTCCTCCGCGGCGTGCTTCAGCAGGTTGACGAACAGGTGGTCCTGCCGTCGGCCCGGGTCGTGCGCCGCGAACGTCGAGAGGCTCGGCCCCGGTCCGAGCTCGATGCCGAACAGCGGCCCGCCCGCCAGCAGCGTCGTGAGGCTCTCCGCGAACCGGACCTCGCCCGTGATGTGGTCCGCCCAGTACACCGGGTCCGTCATCTCCCCCGGCCTGACGACCTCGCCCGTCCGGTTCGAGATGATCGGCACCTCCGGGTCGCGCGTCTCGACGCGGGCGACGGCCTCCTCGAACGCCTTCGCGGCGTCGCGCATCATCGGCGTGTGGAAGGCGTGCGACGTCTGCAGCGGGATGCGCCGCACCCCGGCGCCGTCGAGACGCCGTGCGACGTCGGCGAACGCCTCGCTCCGCATCCCGACCACGGACCGCTCGGCGGAGTTGTCCAGCGACAGCCAGACCCCGGCCATCCCCTCGATCAGCTCCCGGACCTGTGCCGCGGGCGCGAGCGCCGCCATCATCAGACCCGGCTCCTCGGCCTGCATCAACCGGCCCCGCTCGCGGACCAGCCGCACGGCGTCGCCGAACTCCCACACGCCCGCGAGCGCCGCCGCGGTCAGCTCGCCGATGCTGTGTCCCATCATCACGTGGGGCAGCACCCCGAACGCCTCCAGCACCTTCGCGGCCGCGAACTGCGAGCCGAACAGCGCAAGCTGCGACCACTCGGTGTGGTTGATCCGCCCGCCGTCCTCGGCGCCGTACAGCACCTCGCGGAACTCGGCGGCCTCGTCGTCGGCGAGGTGGCCGATGGCCTCGTCCATCCACCGGCGGAAGATGACGCCCGACGGGCTGTCGCTCAGGTACAGCCCACGCCCCATCGCGTGGTACTGGTTCCCTTGCCCGGAGAACAGCAGTGCTGTCCGCGCACCGGACCGGGCCTGGAGGGTCCGGGCGGAGCGGATCCGTTGCGCCCACCGCCGCGCGTCCCGGTGCCCGGCCGCCGACACCACGATGGCCTTGCGGTGCGTGAGATGAGCTCGCCCCTGGCGCAGTGTCCGGGCCGCGTCGCTCAGGGAGACGTCCTCATTCTCCGCGAGGTACCGCACGACGGCGTCCGCCGTGCGCTCCAGCGCCTGCGGGCCGGCCGCCGAGAACTGCAGTACCTCGTACGCGTTGTCCTGGGTCGGCTCCGCCTGCGGGGCCTCCTCGACGATCATGTGCACGTTGGTCCCTCCGACCCCGAAGGAGTTGATCGCCGCGCGCAGCCGGCTTCCGCGCCAGGACTCGCCCTCGCTCGTCACCCGGAACGGGGTGGCCGCGAAGTCGATGTTGGGGTTGGGGTCCGCGTAGTTGCGGGTGCCCGGCAGGTACCGGTGCTTGAGGCTGAGCGCGACCTTGCTCAACCCCACCGATCCCGCGGCGGAGTCCGCGTGGCCGACGTTCCCCTTCACCGAACCGAGCAGGATCTCCCCCGCGGGTACGCCCTCGAAGGCCCGTGTCAGCGACGCGACTTCGATCGGGTCGCCGAGCAGCGTGCCGGTGCCGTGGGCCTCGACGTAGGTGACGGTCGCCGGGTCGATCCCGGAGGACTCGTAGGCCGCGCGGATCGTCTCGTACTGGCCGTCCTCGCTGGGCGCGGTGTACGAGAGCTTCCGCCGCCCGTCGTTCCCCACGGCTGAGCCCTTGATGACCCCGTAGACGTGGTCGCCGTCCCGCACCGCCGCGTCCACCGGCTTGAGCATCAGCAGCGCCGCCCCGTTGGAGAACACGGTGCCCGCCGCGCGTGCGTCGAACGGTCGGCAGTGGCCGTCCGGGGAGAGCATCATGCCGTCGGCGTAGTGGTATCCACCGCCGTTGGGCAGCTCGACGGCCACACCGCCCGCCACGGCCAGGTCGCATTCGCCGAGGCGGAGCGCCTGCACGGCCAGGTGCACCGTCAGCAGTGACGTCGAGCAGCCCGTCAGGGCCGACATCGACGGTCCGGTCAGGTCGAACTGGTACGACAGCCGCGTGCTGAGGAAGTGGTTCGTGGCCAGGGTGAAGTTCTGGTAGGCGTCGCCGTACCTTTCGGCGCCGAGCACCTTGTCCTGGTACCAGGCGAAGTCGTCGTTGCCACCCGCGAACACGCCGACCCGGCCGGGCAGCGCCGTCGGGTCGTAGCCTGCGTCCTCGCAGACCTGCCAGAAGGTCTCGTAGAGCAGGCGCAGCTGGGGCGAGGTGTCGCCGACCTCGGCGGGCGGGATGCCGTACAAGGCATGGTCGAACCCACCGATTCCGTCGAGGTGGCCGGCGGCCTTGACGTATCCCGGGGCGGCGATGTCGCTCTCCGGGATGCCGAGCGCGCGAAGCTCGTCGTCGTCGTAGAACGTGATGCCCTCGGCGCCGCGGCGCAGGTTCGACCAGAACTCGTGCACCTCACTCGCGCCAGGGACCTGGATGCCGATGCCGATCACGGCGATGTCGCAGGGTCCGGCGGCCGGGGCCGAGGGCGCTGCGGCGGGTCCGGCGTCCCCGGCCGGCCCCTGGGGCGCAGGCTCCTCGAGATCCTCGAACAGCCGTGCCTGCGCCTCGACCGTCCTGTGGCTGAGTAACTCGGTGACCCGGACCTCGCGGCCGAACTCCTCCTTCAGCTCCAGCTGGAGGCTCATCAGGCTCAGCGAGTTCCCGCCCTGCTCGAAGAACGAGGCGCGCGGATCGAGGGTGCTCGTGCCGAGCACCGTCCGCCAGAGCGCCGCGATGCGCTCGGTGACGGGCGTGTCACCGGGCGCAGTGGTGCCGATGCGTGCCGACGAGCCGCTGGTGGACCGCGCGCCCACCTGTGCGCTCACCTGCGCCCGCATCCCGGCGAGCTGCTCCTTGAGCGCCCTGCGATCCAGCTTGCCCGCCGTCGACAAAGGCAGCGCCTCGATCGCCACCAGTACCGAAGGAATCAGCTGCGGTTCGAGGCTGCGGGCCAGCGCGGCCCGCACGTCGGCCCTCGTCAGCTCGGTGTTCGCCCCCGCCGCGCCCCGCGTCGTGTAGAAGCCGGCCAGGCGCGGCGGGACGACGTCGTCGTCGACCAGCACCGCCGCCTCGACGACGCCCTCGGTGCGCAGCAGGGCTTGCTCGATCTCGCCGAGTTCCATCCGCACGCCGCCGACCTTGACCTGGCGGTCGATGCGCCGGACGAACGCGAACCGGCCGTCCCCGCGCAGGTAGCCGAGGTCGCCGGTGCGGTAGAGGCGCCGCAGGTGCTCGGGGTCGCCGGCGTCGTCGAAGAACGGGTTCTCAACGAACTGTTCGGCGGTGAGCTCGTCCCGGTTCACATAGCCGACGCCGACACCCGCCCCCGCGATGCACAGCTCACCCGGGATGTCGACACCGCACAGCTCACCGGAACTCGCCACTGCGTAGACGCGGTAGTCGTTGAGCGGCGTGCCGATCGGGGCGATCCGCGTGACGTCCGCGGAGGTGATGGTGCTGTGGGTCGCCCACATCGTCGCTTCGGTCGGGCCGTAGACGTTCTCCAACGAACAGGTCAGCCGCAGGGCGCAGAACCGCTCGACGACGTCCGCGGTCAGCGCCTCGCCGCCGCTGAACACGAACTTCAGTGAAGCGAGGGCTGCCGCGCGGTCGCCCTGCTCGGCGGCGCCCACGAGGAGGCGCAGCATGGTGGGCGTGAAGTTCACGTGCGTCACGCCCGCGGTACGGATCGCAGCGGTCACCGCGAGGACGTCACCCTCCTCGCCGGGAGGCAGGATGTGCAGGCGCCCGGCTCCGACCAGCCAGCCGTAGGCCTCCGTGCCGAAGATGTCGAACGTGAAGGCTGTCTTCAGCAGGTAGACGTCGTGCGCCTGCAGCGGGAAGCGGCGTTCCAGGTCGAGAGCGGTGTTCTGGATGTTGGCGTGGGTGATGACGACGCCCTTGGGGACGCCCGTCGATCCGGAGGTGTACTCGATGTAGAGGACGTCGTCCGGGGAGACGTCGACGTCGGCGGGCCGCACGCCGATCTCGACACGCTCGTCGTCGCGCAGGGCGGCGAACTCGCCGATCACGTCGATGTCGAGGCGTGTGACGCCGCCGGGGAACTCGGCGTCCGCATCGGACCTGGTCAGGACGACGGCGATGTCCGCGTCGCGGAAGATCTGCGCGAGCCGCTCGGCGGGCATCCCCGTGGACAACGGCACATAGGCGGAGCCGGCCAGCGCCGTGCCGAAGACTCCGGCGAGCAGCTCCACACCGCGCGGAAGCAAGATCGCTACGCGTTTCTTCTCTCCGCCCGTGAGGTCGAGCAGGCGGCGCTGGACGATGACGGACGCGTCGTGGGCCCAGGCGTTCGAGTAGTCGCGGGAGGCGTCCGACCAGGCGATCCCGGCCGGGTCCGCCGTGGTCCTCGCGAGGAGCAGGTCGCCGAGGTGGGCCGGGGTCCAGTCGTAGAAGTGGGTCTGCGAGAGCTGCTCCAGCAGGGCGGCGTCGTCGGCCGCCGAGCACTCGCGAAGGGACGCCGCGGGCGCGTCCAGCGCGGCAGGGAGCTGCTCAAGCAGTGTGACGTAGCGGTCGGCGAACCGCTGGATCTTCTGCTCGCTCAGGACCGGGTCCTTGTACTGGAAGACCAGCTCGGTGGCGCCGTCGACCTGCTCCACGATGACGGTGAGCGTGCCGGGGAAGGGAACCTGGTCCTTCCGCACCGCGCCGCGCACCCCGTCGGGGTAGTCGAACCGGTCGTGAATGAACGTCACGTCGAACACGCGGGCGAGCGCGGGGTAGTTGCCCAGCAGCCGCGTCACCGGGTGGTCGAGGTGCTTCCAGGTACCGAGTACCTCCTTGCCGAGCCGGCCGAGCAGCTCCCGGAGGGACACTGTCGCCGTCGCGTCGACGTGCACGGGCAGCGTCCGGATGAAGCAGCCGATGCTGTGCTCCATCTCGAGGGCCGGCCGGTCCGTGAACGGGACCGACACCGCGACGTTGTCAGTGTGCGCGTACCGTGCCAACAGCAGGCCGAACACCCCGAGGTAGACGGTGTACTCGGAGACCCCGGCGTCCTGGGCACCGGACCGCAGCGCACCGGCCAGCCCGGCATCCAGCGGCACGCGGATCTCCCGTCCGACCGCGTCATCCGCGGCGGAGTCGAACCAGTGCGACAGGTCCGGTGTCTCCTGACGGGCGAGACTCGCCTCCCAGAACTCCTGGTTGCGAACCGCCTTGCTCTCGCGTGGCTGCTTGGTCTGCCTCTCCTGGTAGACGGCGAATCCCCCGTCCTCGACGACCTCCACGGCGAGGTCGTCGTCGCCAGCGAGGTCGTCGCCGCCGGACGCGAGGGCCATCACCTGCTCGACCAGGTAGCTGACGGACAGCCCGTCCGCGACGAGGTGGTGGCAGACGAAGACGACCTGGTCCTCGCCGTCGAACCGGGCGTGGACCACCCGGAACAGCGGCGGGGTCGCCAACTCGAAGGGAGCGTCCGTCGTCTCGGCCACGATCGCGTCGAACGCGTCCTGGGCGCCGTCGTCCCCCCGCAGATCATGGGAGGCGAACGGCGTCTCGACCTCGTCGGCCGACATGACGGCGTACGAGACACCGCCACGGACGTTCCGCACCGCGCTGCGCAGCGCCGGCTGCGCAGCCATCACGCGCCGAACCGCACCACGGAACCGCTCGGGCAGGACCTGCTCGATCCGCAGGTGCACCACAACGTGGTAGGCCGACGCGCTCCGTAACTGGGCATCGAAGTACATTCCGAGCTGCGACGGTGACATAGGGACGAGGCGCATTCTCCTCTAGCTCCTACAGTTGGTGGTTGTGGGGGAACCGTTCAGCGACCCATCACACGGAGAACTGGCAATACACGTGGAAAAAGCAGGTGGCCATCGCCCTTCGACGCGCCAGCCACCTCACAAAAGACGTCCACCCGATGACCGAGTTCCACGAGGCCCGCGACACGGCCCTCGGCCTGGGCGTCGTCCTCGAGCAAGGAACGCCCCGGATCGGGAAAGGGTTCCACCTGAGACCGAAGAATCGGTCCGCCGCGGTACGTCAGATTACCCGGGCGGTGCTCGCGGCACCGTCGGGCAGCAAGACGACTGCGACAGCATCTCTGCCGAGCACCGACAGCGCGCCATCCGAGTTCCGCCGCAGGCACACATCCCTGCCTCGCCGTACGGCAGTGAGTCGACCAGGCAAGTATTCTGGTTGACGCAACACTTGACGAGGCTTTCCTCGATAGTGGTCCACATGCTGCTCAAGTAACCAAACGTTCTCCAGCCCTTCGCCCCAGCTGACTCACGGAAGTCGCGCAGCGGGTCGTGGACACCTCCACGACGACCCCCAGCAAAGCCGAACAGAGAGAAACCGACCGAGGGCACGGACACTCTCGTAACTGTCACCGGAAGGTGTCGAGTGTACCGAGAAGGCATACCGCCATCCTGAGCGACCGTCCGACGCCCCGAAAGACCTCACCGCCGCCGAAAAGAGGCGGTATGGAAATACTCGCTACTCATGGACTAAGCCCCGCGGTTCTGCTATAAGCAGCTCTCTGCCGACTCGATGGGTAGCGAAGGTATCGATGTGGTGAGTGGTGGGCGGGTGAGGCCGCGGGTGGCCCCGAGGCCGAGACGGACTTCGCCGGACCGCCCGCTCAGCGGGCCGTCCCCGACAGCAACTTCTCGTCCCGGACGAGGTCTTCTTCTCGCAGGGTCAGTAACTGCTGCATCCGGCTGGCCAGGCTCTCCTGCTCGTCGAGGATGGGAGCGAGCTTGTCGAGCAGCACCATGCCAGCGGTCGTCACGCGGGCGACACCCTCGCTGGTGTCGACCACCTCGACCGCGCAGGCTTGCGCAAGGTCCCTCAGGTGCCGCCGGACGGCGGTCTCCGAATGGTGCTCATTCCTCGCGACATTCCCAATGCTGCCATGCCTCGCCAAAGCCCGAAGAAACTCCCAGTGCCGCGCGCTGATCTGGGGATTCTGCACGTCCCTGCAACCTTTCTTCTTGAATTCACCTTCAGGGTTCCCCAACACATTCCCGCAAAGACGTCCACACACCCACGAGAAGGTCAAAGACGTCCACGAACCCATGGAAAGGTGAGCGAATGACCACATGATGCCGTCGAAATCGATCGCGGCTCGGATGCCGTGGACCGCCCACACCAAGGCGGGCCCGTTCCACGACAGCTCGACATTCCTGGTCCAATACTGTGACCGGTGCCGCCCAGCCTGGTTCCTGGCTGTCGGGACGTTGGGCGCGCGCGTTGTCGCCGCCTCGACCAATGCGGCGCTCGCGGTGACGGCAGCACGCACGTCAGCACGCGGTCGCTCGTGGTGCGCCCGGGCTGCGACCTGCTCCGGGGCACGACCGCCACGAGCGGCCCGGGCTCGGCCACCGCGCACGCCGTCACGTTGCGCCTCCGCCGAGCCAGGGCAGCCGGTTCCCTCACCACCATGTACCGCCGCAGCAGCACACGTGGGGCCCACGTCGATGCCGGTGGAGGCCATCCACAGCAGCGTCGACGGCCCAACCCTCGAGGTACGTCTGGATGGCTCAGGTGACCGCGCCGAGCTAACACGAGCGGCAGCATGATGCGCTCATGCCGGTGGTCGCCCCCTCGGATGCGGTCGCTTGCGAGGCCGGATACGTCCCAGGTACGCGCAGGACCCCGGTGTCAACGTTGATTCGAGTCAACGCGATCCCCCCCTATGTACCGATCACATCTTTGGTACCGCATGGGGCACCTCACCCGCAATGGACTCATCGATACCTAGGGGGTGCACGGGGCATTACGCCTTTGCGGGTAACGAACCGCAGCGCTGGGTGATCGAGATGGTCGAGAGGCGGGTACACAACCCGAAGGTCCAACCGATGCCGATCGACGTGAGTGGTTGCCGCGGGCCTTTACCCCGGATCTCGGACACGGGGTTTGATGGTTATGCCGCTTGGTGCGGCGCAGCGGCGATGGTGAGGTTCTCGCGGGCAATGAAACCGAGGTTGCCGCAGCAGGAATGGCGGCGTCGGGTGTTGAAGCGGACAGCCCAACGGAACACGTTGTCCGCGCTGGTTCCGACCGCTCCCATCGACTGCGTGACGCGGAACCGGCGGCAGTCCCTGGACGTGTGCTGCCCGGGTTCAACTGGTCGTTGCAGCACCAGCTTGGTGAGGCAACCGTTACTGCTTGCCGAGAACCTCGGCGGGCGTCCTCCAGCCGAGGATCTCTCGGGGACAGCTGTTGAGCCTGTCTTCCACGACCCGCAGATCGGCCTCGGTGTACACGTTCAGATTGCCGCCCTTGACGAAGTATCGCCGCAGCGGTGTCGGGGTGAGGTGAGGCAGAACCGGCTTCCACCGGATCGACGGAGCCACCGACATCGCCCGGGACACGTTTCCACCAGACCCGCCGTGATCTGATAGAGATAGAAATCCTTTCAGCCAGTCAATGCCTGTCCACCTAACATCGTGAGCGCGACCCAGGCGACTCTCACGATATTTTGGTTCGATCCAAGAAATGTTTCGGAGAGAAACCGGAGCGGCTGACCGAATCGTCGCGCCTTCCGCGACGTGCCACGGGACGGCTTGATGCTTCCCGAGATGGGCGCACCGGTGCGGATCGGGGCCGCGACCGACACCTGGACCGACGTGGCCGCAGGGATGGTCCCACACCTGCGCGCCGTCAAGGAGAACGGCATCCTGTGGTGCTGGGGCGAGACCGCCGACGGCCAGCTCGGTGACGGCGAGACCTCCCCGAACGGGCAGGAGATCGAGCAGATCGGCACCGCCACGATGTACACCGGCAGCCAATCGACGAAGGAGAACTCCCGCGAGAGGGAGACGTAGCTCATCACGGTGGACTCCAGGCGCGTCTGGACACGTCCAGGCCCATCCCGACGTCCGGCTCAGCGCCCCGGTTCCTCCCAAGATGTGGGTCTCCATACCTGATTTGGCTCAGGTTCGTTGTGACGGCCATCGGGAGGAGCTCCGTACTGCGGCGGCGTCCCGTACTGCGGCGGCGTCCCGTAGCCAGCAACAGGAAGCTGACCGAATGGGGCTGGGCTGACCCATGGGCTCGGCGTCGGTGTCTGGGCCCGCCCTGAACGTTCCGCGATCGCCAGTAGCAGGAGACCAAGGAAGAGCGAGAAAGCACACGCCGCGCCCCAGGCGAGTGGAGGCCAACCCCACTGAGTCCGACCGTAACGCTTCCGGAACCACGTCGCCCGCTGATATCCGGCAGCGAAGAATATTGCGACCAAGATCAGTCGCACGATCAGGGGCATTCTCGACCCTCCGTGCTCGGGGGGCGGTCTCCGCCCTTGTAGGAAGTACCTCGGACGACGGCAGGGCACGGAAGACCTCCGCCTCGGCAAGTTCAATCGGCTGGCTGATCACAAATCGTCACCGATGACAGGGAGCGCAGTCGGCAGAACATGAGATATGCCGGTTTTTGCCCGTTGTGGACGCTATCCGAGATTCGCGGATGCCTGAAGCTGATGGCCTACGACAACGGCATGATCCAGCTCGACGGAATCCCCATCAACGCCTCGCCAGAGTACGACGGAGTCGACGGGTGGCTGGGGGCCGCCGAGGTCGCGGTGACGACCATCAACGAGTTCCGGCGTCGGGCCGCCCTCCGCCGACAGAGCATCACCGGCGCCAAGTAGCACGCCGCCCCGGGAAGACGACCCGTCGCCGACACTAGATGATCGCCTCAAACACAGCGTGAGCGCCGGTGGAGTCGGGCGAAGGGAACGCTCGGAGCGTCGTCGCACTTCATGGCGTCCGCCCTTGAAGCAGACGCCGGAAGGCTCCCTGGCGGTGACCTGAGGTGCAAGTCACTCATTTCAGTCACTCAGAAGGCCAATTCCCGATCAAGAAACTGGCCTCTGACCTGTGCGCAGGTCTGCTCGACCCACGGACCCGCCCCCTTACCGCCGCACGCCGGACATCCCCGATATCACGCCCGGACTGGCCAGCGACACCCCGAGGTCAGCTCCCTCACGGAGCCCGCACCAGATCCGCCACTCGATGATCCGGACAGCCCATGGAAGTCACCTATTTTCGTTATACGATATGCGAATGGTGAGTGAATATCAGATCCAGCGATGGGCCGACGAGGCCGAAGCGGGCTACGACGTCGATGCTCTCAAGCGGCGGGGCCGTGGGCGCCCCGGTCGCGGGGCTGAGCCGATGCAGGTCGTGGCAGTCCGGCTCACCGCCGAGGAGCTCAAAGCACTCGACGCAGCGGCAGCCAAGCTCGACATGAGCAGATCTGAGGCGATCCGGGCCGCTGTGGCCGGCTTCGCCGCATGAAGGTCCACCCGAGCGCACTCAAGCACGGCGTCTCACCGCAGGACGCGATCCAGGCAGCAGAGTGGCCGGTGTGGATCGAGCCTCTCGCCGAGGACGGCCCTATTCGCCGGGAACTGCGCCTGGGATTCGACACCGGCGCCCGCTTCCCGGAGACGGTGGTGCTCATGCTGGAAGACAGCGAAGAGATGGTCATTCACGCAAGGCCAGCGCGCAAGAAGTACCTCAACCTCTTGCCCCAGCGATCAAGACCGGCTCTCGGAATGCCTCCCAGGGACTTGACCTCTCCGGATGGATCAGCCCCTTGGAGCCGGGTGACGATGAGTGACCATATCTCTGGTTGGCTCGTCGCGGCGTCATCGGCCTGGCCGCTCAGCAGATCACGTCGGCGATTGGGGCTCTCCTCCCTCGATCACATCACTTCATACTCACTTCATGATCACTGGCGGGGCGCTTGACCGATAGTGCTGCGGTCCGCAGACTTGGGGCCGGTCCCGGGTGGGCCGGCGATTGTCGGTTACCGGACCCGCAGGCTGGGGGTTCGAGTCCCCTCGACGCTTCGGGCGTCGTAGCTCAAACGGACAGAGCGGCGGGCATCCGGCGGTCATGGAACCATACCCGCCCGGGGCTCCTTCGTGGCTGCTGGGGCCGTTCGGGTTATCCGCTGGTGGCCGGACCTGGTGGATCTCTACACTCGGGTGCGACAAGTGAACAGCGGGCGGTTCGGGTGGGCCGGAGACGGTCGGTTACCACTTCTACTGGGCAGGTTGCGGGTTCGAGTCCCGTCGTCACCACGGTCGAGTGCCGTGGCGTCGTAGCTCAATCGGCAGAGCAGCTTCCGGCAGTCACAATCACGCCTACCCGGCCTCTCGTGACCAAGAGCGGGCCGGAGTTCCTTCGGTTATCTGGTGATGGCAGTGCGGGTTCGAGCCCCGCGGCCCGGGGACGCTTGACCGTCCCGGGCAATTCTGCTCGGCGGCAACCTGCCGCCGTTACCGGAGGGCGAATCCATGTCCGCTCGTTCGCACCATTGACGATGGCGGTGGCGGGCCGAAGCGAGATCGGTTATCTCTCTCACCTGGAGCCCTCGGAGGAGGGCAAGCCCGAGCGATCGGGTCCGGCCGGTTCGCATCCCACGCCCGCCGCCGCTGTCGTCTGCCCGGGAGGTGGTTTGGCATGGATGTCCTGCGGTCGTTAAACCTGCGCCGCACGCCGCAGTCGCGACGGGCCGACGCGCGCCAGCGGCGCAACTCCGCCGGCGGGTACACCTTCGCCCTGGACGACCTGGGGCGGCTGCGCCGCTTCCTGACCCTGGGCGTGGACGGCGGAACCTACTACACGACAGCCCGCGACCTGGCCCGCGACAACGCCGCAGTAGTGGCCCGCCTGGCAGAGACGGACCCTCAGGGTTTGGTCACCACCATCGTCGAGACGTCCACACGCGGCACGGCGCCCCGGCAGAACCCCGTCCTGTTCGCCCTCGCCTACGCCGCCTCACTGCCCCAGACCTCCCAACTGGCGCTCGCCGCGCTGCCGCACGTGGCGCGGACCGGGACACACCTGTTCCTGTTCGCCGGCTACGTAGAGCAGTTCCGAGGCTGGGGACGGGGGCTGCGCCGGGCAGTCGGCGGCTGGTATCTGGGCAAGGACCCCGACGCCGTCGCCTACCAGGCGGTCAAGTACCGGCAGCGGGACGGCTGGTCCCACCGCGACCTGCTCCGACTCGCCCACCCGCAGGCCACCTCCCCGGAGCTGAAGGACACCTTCGACTGGATCGTGCGCGGCAGCGTCGGCGAGCACGTCCCGGCGCTCGTCGAGGGGTTCATGCAGGCCCAACAGGCCAGCGACCCCGCGACTTGGGTTCAGCTGGTGCGCCGTTACCGCTTGTCCTGGGAGATGCTCCCGGACCCGGCCCTGGGCCAGGCCAAGGTATGGGACGCACTGCTGGACGCAGGGATCCCGCAGACCGCCCTGCTGCGCCAGCTGCCCCGCCTGACCCGCCTGGGCATGCTGCCCGACCTGGGTGGGCGCACCGAGGAGGTCACCGCACAGCTGACCGACCCCGGCCGGCTGCGACGCGGACGGGTGCACCCGGTCAACGTCCTGGTCGCGCAGCGGACCTATGCCTCGGGCCGGTCCGCTCGCGGAGCAGGCACCTGGACGCCGACCCGCAAGGTCGTCGACGCCTTGGACGCCGCGTTCTACCAGGCGTTCGGGACGGTCGAGCCGTCGGGGAAGCGGACCCTGCTCGCGCTCGACGTGTCCGGGTCGATGGGCGCGCCGATTTCCGGGATGCCCCTCACCGCCCGCGAAGCCTCCGCGGCACTCGCGCTGGTGCAGCTGGCCACCGAGCCCGCCGCGACCGCCGTCGGATTCACCACCGGCGGAGGGAAGGACTGGCACGACAGCGCCCTCAAGCCGCTGGCCATCTCACCCCGGCAGCGATTGGACGACGCCCTGCGCGTCGTCGACGCGATGCCGATGTCCGGGACCGACTGCGCCCTGCCGATGCTGTACGCGACAAGGAACAAGATCGAGGTGGACACCTTCGTCATCTACACCGACAACGAGACCTGGGCCGGCGCCATCCACCCCCACCAGGCCCTGCAGGAGTACCGCCGCAAGACCGGCATCCCCGCCCGCCTGGCGGTCGTCGGCATGACCGCCACCGAGTTCACCATCGCCGACCCCACCGACCCCGGCATGCTCGACGTCGTCGGCTTCGACGCCGCCGTCCCGTCCCTGATCACCGACTTCGCCCGCGGCATCTGAGCCTCAAGTACTCCAAGGGGCGTTGGGTGCCCGCCACGCTTCCCACGAGGCGGGCACCCAACGCCCCTCAATACAGCCTGTCACTCTCCGTGACAGACTTCCCAGGTGGTGCAGACGTATTGACGGCGGCAACAGCGTGCGTTCTGTGCTCTGGGATCGTCGTCCGTCAGTTCAGCGACCGAGCAACTCCCGAAGAAGGGGGCCCGTCGAGGAGGAACACGTCCTCGACGCTGAGGCCGAAGAACCGGGCGATCCCGATAGCCAGCGGCAACGACGGGTCGTACTTGCCGGTCTCGATCGCGTTCACGGTCTGCCGGGAGACGCCCAGCGCCTCACCCAGACCGCCCTGACTCAGGCCTCGTTGCGTGCGCAGGTCACGGACCAGGTTGTACATCAGCGACGGGCCCGAAGTACGAGCACCCGATTGGCCGTCATCCAGGCGAGGCACAACACCAGCAGTCGGATGCAGTCCGAGTTCCACCCCGGCGGCTGCCGGGAGGCGAACTCGACACCGAACAGGGCCATCTGGCCGACGAAGGCGGTCACCCCCACCCACGACAGCGCCTGCTCGGCGAGCCGTACCTCCCGTTCGTCGACGGCGTACCCGGTGTCCAGCCTCGACAGGTCGCTGCCGGCCCCCCGTCGCGCCCACCACGCCCACGCCAGCGCGGCGCCCAGAGCCGCGAGGAACACCAGCGCCCCGACCCACTGACCCTGAGCGGCGAACCAACCGGACGCGACGACGAAGAACACGAAGATCGCGGCATTGACCACGTTCATCTGCAGGGACTTCATGGCTCCGACGCTACTGTCAAGCACCCTTTACTGTCAAGGTGCCTTTACAGTGCGGAGCGGAACAGAGGCCGACCTACCGGGGCGGACGAGCGGCGTGCTGGCGTCGTATCGCCCGTCCGGCCGCCACCTGATCACCCGTGGACGTCGACAGAAACGATCATCGGCGTACCCGGCGTCACCATCGAGCCAGACGCTTCCCGTCATTTCGACTGACGGCAGGACACCGCAGTTGCGGACCGGCACGTCCTCGGTCGGCGCGTAAGGACGACACTCCGACAGCGGCACGACACCGTCCTGCGCCTCCTGCCCGACGTGGCCGAGCGACACGATCACGATGCTCTGTGATCAATCTCCGCGCTCGTCGCCGCTCTCCACGCGGCATAACGTGCAGTGCCGGACATCCTGAAACCGACAACGCTCCCTGTCCATCAACCCGCGACGAGGCTCCAACAGTCAGCATGGACGAGCTGCGCGAAGTCGCTCGGTATGCGGTCGGCAGCGCCCAAGACGTCCTGCCGGTGTTCGAGCAAGTGCGCCCCGAGGGCGCACGACCACGCGCCGCCATCGACGCAGCCAAGCACGCGGCTGCTGCCGCCGCCGCTGCCGACGACCCTGCTGTCGGGCTTCGGCGGGTGGAGGAGGAGGCACAGCGAGCGACGCCGACGCTCGTCGACATCCTTCGCCGGTATCCGCCCGCCCCAACCGGCAAGAGCCGCGTCTCGATCCTGATGAAGCACCTCGACACCACCCTCCGAACCCGCTGAACCGGAACGTCCTTGAGTCACTCTGGCATGGTCAACTCACTGGCAATCGATGGCACTTTGACCACGCAACGGAGCCAAGGGCTGAACGCTCCTCAACACGGACGGCGGCAGTTGCGGACGGCGGCTTCGCCGCGATTCACGCGGCCAGCCCCGGTCACGCTACTCGCGGCAGTTCCGGGCGTTGTCCGAGGTACGGAGGGGTCGGATGACCCGCGTATCCGGCAGTTGAGGACGTTCTGTCGGCCGGACAGATCCGGAGGGGTGGGGGTGTCCGTGAGGTTGGAGGCGTGTAGGTGGACAACACGCCCGGCAGACTGGGGCTGTGTCCCGATCCGGCGCGGGCCTGGCCTGCAGAGGGAGGAGAGATGACTCGATGCTTCCGTAGCCCAAGAGGAAGGTGCTATGACCAGCATGAACACAGTGATCGTGCAGTTGCCAACGTCAGATCCACGAGCGACTCCGAGAATCATCGAACTCTCCCCGGGACAGGAGGCGACGTTTGGGCGCGGCGGTCCGGACTGCCCGGTCAACATCCTGATCTCCGATCAGGCGGTCTCCAGAGTCGCCGGGCGCATCCGTGCCGTCGAGGACCACTGGTCGATCAGCAACCTCAGAGCGATCAACACCTACGTCGTGGAGAATCCCGAAGGTGCCGGGGAGTTCATCAAGGTGTCCCCTCGCCGAGGGGACATGCCGGTCCCCTTCGAGTTCGCCCGCCTCGTCATTCCGGTCACGGAGGGCATCTTCTCGTTGCAGGTGTTCGCACCCCAGCACCTTTACCTCGACCTCGAGGCCAGCGGTTGGGACCGCCCTGGCCAGCAGACCGTGCAGGCGTTCCCTCTCGATGAGTCGGCGAAGTACTTTCTGGTGCTCGTCGCCATGTGCGAGCCAGCTCTGCGTGACTCCTCCGCCGTGGCGATCCCCACCGCGCGGGAGATCGTCGCGCGTCTGTCGCCTCTGACGTCGTGCCAGGATCTCACCGTCGCGGCGGTGCACTTCCACATCGACTACCTGGCATCCCGCAAGCTACGGGTCAAGGAACGCGACGACGAGCAGGCCCCACGGTGCGACTGGCAACGCGCCGCTCTGGTCTCCTTGGCATTACGTTTCAACCTGGTCCGCGAGGAGCACCTCACCCTGCTGCCACCCCAGCGGATCCCGCGGGGCCGCGACCACATCGGCGTCTGACGGGTCTGGAACCCTCACGGTGCGGACGTGGTGGGCCTGGGTCTGGCAGGGTCGTACAGGGCGCGGTAGTACTCGACCGCCGCCACGAAGGCACGTGCCTCGGGTGGTACACCCTGACTCACAAGGACCCGGTTGGTGTTGAACTGGTACCCCGCAGCGATCAGCAGACCCTTGTCGCCCGGGACGGCCGCCAGCTCCGGCAGGTAGCGGCACATGAACCTGCCGACCGCGGGGATGGACATCTCCGGGGGGAAGGGCGGGGTAGGGGTCTTGTCGGCCCATTTCCCCGGAGGCAGGTGATAGCGCAGCACCCTGGGCGTCCACCGGGCGATGCCGTACTCGTCCTTGGCCGGATCACTCAGGTTGGCATCGAAATTGCTCTCCACCTTGAGCACCGCCGCGACGAGCGCGGGAGACAGAGCAGGTTCGCGACAGGACCGTCCTGCCTGAATGATCAGTTGTTGGTACTGGGGTGGGATCCCGATCCCGTCTCTGAGCGGCTTGTTCACCGCCACCAGTCGTGAGGGTGGTCCCTCGGGAAAGAAGAGAGTGGCCCATGTCGTCGTTGCCCCGGTCACCACCAGCGCCGCAGCTCCCAGTACCGCCCAACGACGTGGTTTGCGGGGCGGACGGCGAGGGGCAGTACCCGAGAGCGCGGCGGCCCTGGTCGCCAGCGACGCCAGATCGTGCCGGGCGCGGGTCTGGTGGTCGCGCGCCAGGCAGTCCGAGACCCACTCGCGCCATCCCGGTGGCAGTCCGGTGAGCGAGACCAACTCAGCCCGCCCGGCCACGTACTCCGCGGCAGCGGCAGCCCGCGCCCGCAGGGTGCTCCCAGGGAACGGCAGGTGCCCGGTGAGGAGCTGATGTGCCGTCACTCCCAGGGCCCAGGTGTCGGCGGTGGTGCGCGTGGGACGCCCCCGCTCGCTCAACGGTGCTGTGGCCGCTTCGGGAGGAAGGTAGTCGGCGCACCCCATGGGGGGCTGGTAACCGTGGGTGCCCTCGATCTCCGCGGCGAGCCCGAAGTCCGTCAAACGGATCGATCCGTCGTCCATCACCAGCACGTTGCTGGGCTTGAGGTCTCCGTGGACCCACCCCGCCTCGTGCATGTGCGCCAGAGCATCGGCGATCTCACTGATCAACCGAGGGGCGTCGGGGATCGGCTGTCCTGGATGACGTTCCAGCGCCATGGCCAGGGCTCCCACAGCCCGCTCCATGACCAGCACCACGCAGCCGTCCAGTTCCCCGGCGGCGGGGTCATCGACGGTGAGGACGTCGAAGGTGCGAACCAATCCGTGATGAGGGGGTAAGGCGCGTGCCCTGAGCTCTCGTTCCACCGTCTCCGCCAGGTGACGCACCTGCCGGGGAGTCAGGGTCCCGGTGGGAAGGAACTTCAGGGCTACCGTGTCGGGAACTTCCTCGCCCTGCTCACGGCTCTGCACGCTCCGAGCGACGTAAACGCTGCCCCAACTGCCGGTAGCGATCCCCTCGGTGACCTCCCACGGCCCCACGCGATACCCCACAGGCACCGCGACAGCCCAAGCCGTCGTTGCACCCGACCCCATCGTCCCCCCTGGCTCGCTGCGCGAAGCACAGTATGACAGGGCACGAAAGAGACTTCGGGCTTGGACGGCGAACCAGGTCGCTTCTGTGGTGCAACAGCCGGGGGATCGGCGTGAAGGTGTCGCGCTCACCCACACCCTCCCCGCCGCCGACCACCGATCCTGGCCTCTGACGGCGACAGACCCCCGACACCGACGCGGTCGCGCTCCCGGGTGCCTGGATCCAACCCGCTCGAGGCAAGCTCAACGTCGCAGGACCAGATACTGCCGAGCTCTCGGGGAATCCCTTCCACAAGATCACCGAATGGGGTACCTGGAACCTTACAGGGTTCCTCGCCCTGGCCGTTCCCGTACTGTTCCATCAATCGGTCGCCCGCTTGACGATGCGTATCCGGATTTCATCAGTTGGGGGCGACACTGGATGCACTCGAGATGGGGCTTGACCGGGGACACCTTCCATGGCGATCTGGGCTTCCAGGCCCGGTCGGAATGCCTCAACCACCAATCATCGTAAGGATGGTCCAATGAAATTCGGCAAAATTGCCGGCACGATGCTCGCTGCTTGCGCCCTGACCACAGCTCTGGGTGTCACGCCCGCGAACGCAGCGAGCTCGCCGTCGATCTCACCGGCGGCGAGGAAGGTCTACAACACGACCAACGGCAGTCCCAGCTGTCCCTCAGGCAACGCCTGCGCCGTTGTGTGGGACTGGTCCCAGAGCAACTGGAAGGTCTTCGAGCTGTACAACTGCGCCACCTACAGCGTCTCCAACTGGCTGGGCGGCGGCGTGCTGAACAACAACCAGACTCCGTACGGCTCTCCGGCGAACACGCTGCGGCTGTACGGTGCCAACGGCGCTGAGATCAACACCGGTTACGCAGCGCGGAGCCAGACCTACTCGGTGAACTGGGATGCGGTATACAAGATCCGCAACTGCACCGCCTGACGTCGGGCACCCGGCCAGGAATGTCTTCGCAACCATCGGATGAGGTTGCGAACGGAAAAGACGGTGCACTTCTGCAGGTGACATCCGGCAGAGAGTCCGTCTGAAGCACGGGCATGGGTTCCACTTCGAGGTTCATCAAGATCGTCGAGGATTCGCCCCATGCCCGTGCCCATCAGGTGTCCGTTCAAAGATTGGCTTTAGCTACGGGATTGCCTGTGGAATGGGCGACGCCACGGTCATATCCCCGGCAGGATGTTTCTCCATTCGTCAGAGGTATCCCATGCCTCCTGATCCGGTTCCTCCGAGTTGATCGATTGACCGGGGACTGGAATGTGGGTCACAGGCGAACCCCACCTATCGCGCGCTCGGCGGCGATCCATCCCCAGAAGGAGGCACTGACCCGCACATGCGGCCGGGCCGTCAGACACCGGTTGCCTTCCCGGAAGACGACCTCCGCCTCGATCCCGAATATCTGAAGGTCTGGTCGTGCCGGAACGCCGCACACGCAGCGCCGTGGCCAGGGGAAAGAAGCGGGCCACTCGCACCTGCCCGGACGTCGAGACGCACGCGGCCTCACAGGCGGCGGCCAGTGCCTCGGTCAAGTCGTCCCGCGCGGCGGCGCGCTCGAACCGGGCGCAGAGCGCCGAGGCCAGGTCCGAGGCCCGCCCTGCCCGAGCCGGGCCAACTCCGGGGGTAGACCCCAGCACCCGCCGAACTGTCCCGATCGCGTCGTCGAGGTCCCCGGCGTCCTCCCCGTGGTCGAACAGTACGACGCACACGGTGGCAAGGCTCGCCAGCCAGGCCGCCGACCACGGGTCACCGGACGCTGACTCCGCCACGACCGCTCGACAGTTACGGGCGCAGGCCATGACCGGGCGACGTCCCGAAGACCACAGCGACCGGTCCCCGTCGCGCAGGTACCCGGTAAACCTTCAGCGCGATTACCTGTGGTGTGGGTGGGTGGCATGGTGTAGCGACCGGCCGGTGTGTGCGGTCGGTTCGTGAAGGGTTGGTGGGTGCCGGCGGTCAGGTGACGGCGGCTGCGTCGGGTATCCAGATG
>JAUPKM010000149.1 GCA_030837445.1 Actinomycetota bacterium | reverse complement strand
TGCAGGTGTCCCTGCCAGTTGATCAGCAGATAGCTGGGATCCCAGATCTGCTCGCGGTTGGCCAGTCCGTACAGGGCGATGTCGTCGAGTACCAGTCCGAGTCGTAGGCCAAAGCTCAGCGTGACCAGGGTCGCGGCTGCGACGCCTGCCGTCGCAGCCACCGACAGGACGCGATCCGAGGGGCCCGAGGAGCCGGGGGAAGGCGAAACTGCGATCTCGCCGGGGACCGGGTCGGCGACCCGCGCCGACTTGGGGTCTTCCACCCGCAGATGCTCTCACAGGGATCGGTGGCACCGGCTCGGACTCGGACCACCACGGAATGCGGCACAATGCTCGGGTGCCATCCGCCGCCGTTGAATCGCCCGCCACCTCGGCGGCAGACCCGGCCTCCGGCGGCGGACGCATCAGGTCGCTGGATGGAATCCGGGCGATCGCCGTCATCGTGGTGTTGGCGTTCCACGCCGACATACCTTGGATCCACGGTGGCTTCCTCGGAGTCGACCTCTTCTTCGTCCTCAGCGGATTCCTTATCACCGGCATCCTGCTGCGTACCGGACAGCTGGCGGGCGGACCTGGTGGGCTCCGGGAATTCTGGTTGCGGCGGGCTCGGAGGCTCTTTCCCGCGCTCTTCCTGGTGGTTCTGGCAGTCGTCGTCGTGCGACTCCTGCTCACCGACCCCGCGACGGCGAATTCCTGGCGAGTGGACATCCAGGCCGCGGTCCTCTACGCCACGAACTGGCTGCAGGTGTGGCGGTCGTCTGACTACTTCGCCCAGTTCCAGGAACTCTCCCCGCTGTTGCAGACGTGGTCGCTGAGCATCGAGGAGCAGTACTACCTGGTGTTCCCGCTGGTGCTGGCCCTGCTTCTTGCGTGGCGGGTCCGCGGACGGGGGCTCAGCTGGGTGCTCGGTGCGCTCGCGCTCAGTTCGGCTGCCTGGATGGTCCTACTCGACCTGACCGGTGCCGACGACGGTCGACTCTACTTCGGTACCGATACCCGTGCTCAGTCGCTGCTGGTGGGCGCGGCATTGGGTGCGGCGATCCGGATTCCAGCGGACTACCGCCCCGGGGTCAGGGCTCAGCGGTGGGCAGGAACTGCCGGCGGCGTCGGTCTGGCCGTCTTCCTGTCGCTGGCGATCGTCATCAGTGACACCACACCTGCGCTGTATCGGGGTGGGTTCCTGCTCTCGGCCTGCGCAGGCGCGGCCCTGATCTGGGGAGCGTTGGGCGTCAACCGACTCTCGCGCGCGCTCTCGACCGGCCCACTGGTGGCCATCGGCACCATCTCCTACGGCGTCTATCTTTGGCATTGGCCGGTGTTCCTGGCCATCAGACCGCAGGAGACCGAGCATTCGTGGATATCGGTGCTGGTGGTCAGGCTGCTCATCACTTTCGGGCTCGCCTACGCCTCGTACCGGTTCGTGGAGAAGCCACTGCGTTCGGGTCGGTTCGCCCGATGGCCGGTCAGTCGACAGTGGTTGGTGGCGTTGCTGGCCGGCGCCGTGCTGGTGGCCCTCGCCGCCCTTCCGGCCCCGCGGGCCACCCAACCGGCCAGCACCTTCGCCTCAGGTTGGCCGGACGCCTCGAAGCTGCCGAGCAGCATCTTCGTGGGCGGGGATTCAACCGCGTTCAGCCTCAACAAGGAGTTCCCGAGGCAGCGCTATCCCGGCATCTCGTTGTCGGCCGCAAACGAGATCGGCTGCGGGTTGGCACCGGCGAAGTTCTTCCAGAATGGGGTTGCCGTGGATGTGGAGACCACCCGATGCGCAGGGTGGGAGCAGCGCTGGGCGCCTAACGCTGCCGCCGGCGAACCGGGTGCGGCCTTCGTGGTGCTCGGGGTCTGGGACCTGTTCGATCGCGACGTCGGCGGGCAGCCTCGGGGCCCCGGCACCCCGGACTACGCGGCCAGTCTCGACGAGGCGCTCGGTCGCGCCGTCGCCATCGCAGGTCGCGACGGGGCTGTGCCAGTGCGGATTGTGGGATTCCCCTGCTACAACGCTGTCATCGACCAGGAGGTCCTCAACGACAACCAGCGAATCGCTCGCGCCAACGACGTGATCAAAGAGTTCGTCCGCACGCACCCGGGAACCTCGGAATACGTCGACATGGCATCGATCACCTGCCTGCCGAGCGGCGCAGTCCAGGAGGTCGACGGCGCGCAGTTGCGCAGTGACGGTGTCCACTGGACGCCAGCGGGCGCGGAGTATGTCTGGCGCTACCTCCTCACTGGGTTGATCACAAAGAGCTGACGTGTCGCAGTGCTAGTTTGAACCGGTGCCTGCAGCTGCCATCGATCCCGAGACCGACGCGGCCCCAGCGACGCAGAGTCCTGCGGCTGCACGGCCGCAGCGGATTGCGGGTCGGCGCGTGCGGTCGCTTTGGCGCATGGCCGGGCCGGAAGCGTTGGTCGTCGCCGGTTTCGTGGTGATTCGGCTGTGGTCGGCCTTGGGCGGGTACCTATTCGGGGATGACTTCGCGTTTAGGTATTGGGCGGCCACCAGCGCCCCCGACCTGGGCTACCTCTTCCGACCATACGGCGGACACATCAATCCGGTGGGCCTGCTCGACCAGTGGCTCCTGCAGGCGATCTGGCCGGGGTCCTATCTGGCTCTGGCCATCTTCTCGACGGTGCTTCAGGCGGCGACGATCGCGGTCGTGATGCGGACCGTGGCACGACTGACGTCGTCGCGACGAGCTGTTCTGACTGCCGGCATCTTCCTCGGTCTGAGCCTTTTAGGGCTAGAGGTGGGAATCTGGTGGGCGGCGGCGATGTACGCGGCACCGTATCTACTGTTCCTCGCGCTCGCGGTCGACAACCTGGTGGCGGCACTGCCCTCCGGTCACGGTCGCAGACTGTGGTGGAGTGCCGCGTGCTACGTGTTGGCCTACCTCTCCTTCAGTCGAGGTTTCGCGGGGTTCATCGTTCTAGTGGCCGTCGCGGCGTTCGTGCCGTTGTCGGACTCCGGACCACTCGGGCTGCGGAGGGCTTGGGGCGCCGCCAGGCGGTACTGGTTGGCGCTGGGAGTGTTCGTCGTCGGCTACTCGGTCTTCCTGGTGTTCGCGGTGCAGACGATCAGCCCGGCAGGTGGGACGCCGGGAGGAATCTGGCGATACGCCTGGGACCTGTTGACCCGGAACGTGCTGCCGGCGGTCTGGGGTGGTCCATGGAGTTGGTTCATCACCGAGGGACAGTCCTGGCCCGGAGTCCTGGCACTTCCGGCGCCCACTAGCGTGATGGTGCTGGGTGCCGGGCTGTTGACAGCGGGAGTGCTCGCGCTGATCTGGTGGGCCCGCCCGCAACTCCTGCGCTTCATCGGCGCCATGGCCCTCTTCTTGGTGGTCATTCTGGCGGTAGCCGGAATTGCGCGGGCGGGGTCCTTTGTCGCCTCCCTTGGCTACCGATACACCTTCGATTTCGCCCTACTCGTCGCGCTGCTGCTGGCGCTGGTTGTTGCGCCTGTCAGCAGCAGCAATCCGGTGGCACCCCGGGCGCAAGCGCTGCGTGATTGGCTGGTGCGAGGTCGTATCAGCGGCAACCTGGTGACCGGGCTGGTGCTTGGTGCGTTGGCCGCCTCGATGGTCGTGTCGATGGGCATCCCAACCAAGGCGTGGCACAGCAGCCAGGTGAAGGACTACGTCGCCAACGGTGTGGCGACCTTCTCCAGGGTTCCTGCCAACGTGGACCTACTCAG
>JAUPKM010000013.1 GCA_030837445.1 Actinomycetota bacterium | reverse complement strand
ATGGTGTCGATCACGGTGTTGGTTGCGGTGTCGATCACCGACACCCCTTGGCCGGTCGAGACGTAGGCGCGTGTCCCTGCGGGGTTGACCGCAACCCCATTGGGGTAGACGCCGACGCTGATCGTTGCCGTCACCGCATTTGTGCCGAGGTCAATCACCGAAACTGTGTGGTCCGAAGAATTTGCAACGTAGGCGCGTGTCCCTGCGGAGTTGACCGTCACCCAGTCAGGACCGTTGCCTACCTTGATTGTCGTAGCCAGGGAGTTGGTGGCTGTATCGACCACAGATACGCTCGCGCCGCCCCGGTTGGTGATGTAGGCGCGGGTACCGGTCGGGTTTACCGCTACACCGGTGGGAGTCCGAAACGCGGGGCTGTTGATGATAGCGGCAACCTCGTAAGTGCTAGAGCCTTGCGCCCCCGAGGTTCCATTGCCGCCCGCGCCGCCGTTGCCTCCGTTGCCCGCTGCGCCGCCGTTACCCCCGTTTCCACCGATCCCACCGCTCACTCCCGCAGTCAGAGCGGCGTACCCGGCTCCACCGTTTCCTCCGTTGCCCCCAGCGGGAATCACCCCCTTCGCGCCGTCGACTCCTGGCGTGCCACCGGAGGTGGCATCCCCTCCCGCCCCACCATCGCCTGGCCTACCTGGGTCGCCGCCGTTGCCCCCATTGCCGCCGTTGAGGTTGGTGGCATCGCCAGGCGCGCCGTTGCCACCGTTACCGGCAATGCCTGCGCCTCCTCCAGCGCCGCCCGCGCCGCCATTGCCGGGCTGGGAGATGAAGAACAAGATGCGGCCCGTCCCGGCCTGGCCTCCCGCGCCGCCGGTACCGCCGCTCCCGCCGTCGGTGCCGTCACCCCCTGCCCCACCAGGAGTGGTCGCGTCCGAGCCGTTGATGCCGCGGCCACCGGCTCCGCCCGCTCCTCCGGCCCCTCCGTCGCCAGGGCGGCCAAGAAGGGAGCTTCCGTTCCCCCCTGCACCGCCTTGGCCACCGGCTCCGCCGGAACCTCCGGCACCGATCAGTACGGCTGCGCTACCTGGTGCGCCGATGCCGCCCGCCCCGCCGGAGCCGCCGTCACCCCAAAGGGAAAAGAGTCCTGCGCTGCCGCCGCGCCCGCCGGAACCACCGGCCTTCGTCACATCGGTGGAGGCCCCACCAGCCCCGCCGTTGCCCCCATTGCCCAGCAGCAGACCACCAACCCCGCCGTTGCCGCCGTCGCCGCCGGGAACACCGGCCCCGCCGTTGCCGCCGTTGCCGAACCAACCCGCACTACCGCCATCACCGCCGTTGTAGCCATTGCCGCCGCTCCCGATCAGCCCGCCATTGCCTCCCGTGCAGGGGCTTGCCCCGGTGCAAGTCGCTTCGGTCCAGCTGTAACCGTTGCCGATCAACACGCCACCGTTGGGGTTGTCCGCAGTACCGTCCCCAACGAAGAATCTGACCAGGTCCGCGACCGGGTTGGCCGCTACCGCACCGGTAGCCGAGCCAGCGGCAATGGGTGCCGTTGGGTACGAGGTCACGGCGACAGTCGCCGCAGTGGCCTGCGCCGCTCCTATTTCTCGACGCGCTGCCGCCACCACAGTCCATGACACCGCCGACTCCCCCGGCCCGCCCGGAACCAACCCCGACCAGCCCCCTTCGACCGCCTCCACAACCCCAGCAGCCGCCGCGACCGCCGGAGCCATCACCGGTGCGTCTGCGACCATCCCGGCAACCCCGGGAACCGGGCTGACAATGACCGAGGCCGCAGGGATCACTTCGAACGGGACGGACGCGGTCGGGCGAATGAGCGGATCCCCGACGACCTCGGTCGACACACGAACGGGAGAAAGCACCGATTCGGCGGGAGGCGCTGTGGTCAACCGATCGGCTTCCACCCGGCCGCTCGCGGTGGCGCTGTCTGAGTCATTCCTGACCGCCGGACCACGGACACCCTTCACCTCGCCAGACTCCCGGCCCCCCGAAGAAGCTTCTTGAGCGGCAGATCGCCCGACCCGCGACCGCGAAGCCGATCCTGAGGACCCCTCCAGCGACGACCCTGCCGCAGTCGACTCGCTCCTGGTCGACGAATCCGTCGAGTCGTCAGGCGACGCCCCGGCCACGCCAGAATTCAGACTGCCCGCCGCAGCACCAATACCTAGGGCGACCGCCAAGCCCCCAACCCTGCCCACAAATACCGATGCCCGCATGACGCCCCCCGTCGACCGCCCGACGCCTGCATAGGGGAAACCCCCTGTGCCCGTCGGCGCTGAAAATTACCGCTATTCAATGCTGAAATATTTCACAGGGGTACCTCCACGATCAAATGCCGAGGAGTGTTAGGTGCAGTAGACAAATGCATACTGGCAAATAGACTTCAATTGATATACCAAAAGATTTGATTGGCGCTCAGGCCCTAAACATTGAGGATGCCCACTTCGCGAGCGAGAGTTAACGTAAGTCGCCGCAGACGCAGCCGCAGGGCGATGCCAGGGTCGACCAGCGGTGCCCGTGGTTCAGGCCGGAGGGTAACCGCGCCCGACTCGGCGCACCTGTGCTTGCTAGATTCCGGTCATGCGACTCTGCAAGGTCTTCTTGCCCGGCGGCGAGCGATCTTTGATCTATCAACAGGAATTCGAAGTCGGCCGATTTACCGTGTTGTTCGGAAAGAATAACGCGGGGAAAACGAACATACTCGAAGATATTTACCTCATGTTCGCAAGGCAGTCTCCGAGTAGCGGGGAACCACGTATTCGCAGGTTCGACAATGCGGGACGGCTCCCCGACACATTACGGAAAACCCACGGAGTGGGCCTACCGGTCGGCGCGGCATATGTGCAACTTGATCCTGACCTGCACTTCGACCGGGCCGTCCTCGACTCACTTCCGAACTGGGGACCCGTGGAGGAACATGTCCTTCGCTTTAGCCATCTACCGCCCATGCAGGTCTGTTATGCAAGCACCAACCGTGGCGAGCCGGAACTGTGGTTCACCGACGTCCGGGACTTTTACGAGATCGAATCTGAAGGATGTTATCGGGTGAATTTCCCCGAGGACGACTCGGATGAAGATGCCTATTACGCCGACCTGTTGGCGGAGAATTTCGCCGCTTCAGGCGAGGATGAAGCAGAGTTCTACCGCCTCTTCGGTCGTGTGGACGAACAGCAACGATCAAGGCGCGGACCGTTCCCCCGGCCCCTATTTCTGGGCTGGGAGTTCCCCGATATCGACAACTGGGTCACAGCGGCGATCGCCGAGTCAATCGCAACACCCTCGGCTTGGGGCGGCATCGTTCCGGCCAAAATGGGTTGGCTTGAGCCGTTCAGCGACTCTGCGCCGGATGGGGTGTGGCGTGTCCGGACCGACGTGATCCGACGTCTCGAGCAGGTTTCCGCCCTTGCAACCGATCTGCTTCCCGATTTTCTGGACGGCTCCATTCGGGCCAGCTTCCACATGCCCTCGCACTGGCAGGACCTTCCTGAAGTCCGGCTCACCTATCACGATGGACCAGATGATCCCGGACGCCCGCTCGATCAGTTCGGCAGGGGAGCTTCGCGTTGGATGGGCATCGCCGTCCAGATAGCACTAAGGCTCGCGGACGGCGATAAGGGCATAGGCGATCTTGGGACACCAGGCAGCCGAGCCTTCTCCGGTCACGTGTTGTTCATCGACGAGCCCGAAGCGCACCTACACCACTCCGCAGTCGCCAGCGTTGTGCGCTGGTGCCATCGACTAGTCGGGTGCGGTTTCAACATATTGGCCGCGACACACCACGAGGAGTTCTTACGTGCCTCAGGAAACGAGGTCACATTCGTGAAAGTGACCCGGGACGCGGCCCAACCCCCCAACTTCCAGGACCAAGGCGCACAAAACGGCGACGCCCTTCCAGCAAGAGCGCGGCCATACACGAAAGTCAGGACAATCCCCACGACCGCCACCTCTGCACTCCAGGACCTTGCCGAAGAGGTCGGTATGCACCCAGCAACCGCACTCTCACTCCAACGAGCCATCCTTTTCGTCGAGGGGCCACTCGACGAAGCCGTCCTGGACGAATACGCAGGGCCAGCTCTAGATGCCGCCGGAGTCACCCTTATCCCGATCCACGGGACCAAGAACCTCGAGGGCCTGATCGACGGAGAACTTACGATTCGTCTCGAACTAAAAACTGGTGTGCTCACCGACAACACCACAACGGCGACGATTTGGGATCGGTCCAACACAAAACGATCCAGCGAAGAAGTGAAGCTAGTTCGCCTGATCCGCAGATTTGAGGAGAAGGGCCTGCCCCCGCCGACACCTTTTGGCGTTGCCGAGGACGACTTGCTCTTCGCTCTCCCGACTGACGCCATCCGAAAGTTCCTCGGCAGACCATTTCCAGGCTGGCATGAACTGCGCGAGGAAGCCCGCGCAGCCGAGGGTCTCGGGCCGTCGGATTCCGTTGACTGGAAGTCCTACGCCCTCAACCACTACGGACTGCCGATCACAACCACCGATGGCGTTAGAAGAATCATCCGCGCTCTCGACCTAGCCGGAGTCGAGCTACCAAGCATCCGCAACGTCATTGACGAAATCATCGTCTGGGCCGACAAGCGAACCTGATACCGATCCCGTCCCGAAACTGGTCGGTTCCCGAACACCGTCACCACCCAGACTCGCCGACCGGTTTCCCCTGGACCCCGGTGTTCGGAAAGTCTGTCCCGATTCTCAATGTTCGGAAAGTATCTTGTCGGACACTTTCGGTACAATAGAAGCATGGTCGCCACCACCGCCCCCTCGTCCACCGTCGTCGGCTACGCCCGGGTGTCGACCCTGACTCAAACCTTGGAACAGCAGACCGAACAGTTGACCGCCGCCGGGGCGGGCCGCATCTTCCACGACGTGATGTCCGGTGCCCGCGATGATCGACCCGGATTCACCGAATGCCTCAACTATCTGCGCACCGGCGACACCCTGATCGTGTGGCGTCTCGACCGGCTGGGCCGCAACATGCGCTCGATCGTCAACACCCTGCACGACCTCACCGAGCGCGGGGTGACGGTCAAGTCGATCCACGACGGCGTCGACACCTCCACCAGCACCGGCCGGATGGTCGCCGGAATCTTGATGTCGATCGCCGAGTACGAGCGGGAGCTGATCCGGGAGCGCACCGCGCTCAAGCTCGACCACGCCCGCAAGTCAGGGGTGAAATTCGGTCGCCCGGTCAAGCTCGACGCCGACCAGGCGGCGCTGGCACGTCGGATGAAGGAGTCCGGGGAGACCGCCGCGACGATTTGCAGGACACTGTCGATCGGACGGACGACCTTGTACAGGTACTTGAACCTGCAGCCGCAAGACTGAGACAAAATCGCTGCCCTACTGCTCCTTGGTGACTACGGTGAACCAACGGGGGCGGGGCCTTCTGATCACTCGACCCTCCGGGACCGACCCGATGACTGGGGGAACAGAAATGATCAAGCGTCTAGTCACCAGCACCGCCGCCCTCGCCTTGGCCGGAGCGATCTTCCAGCCCGCCACCAGCACCGCCGGTCCGCCGGGACAAGACCCCCTGGTCCCGAACATGACCGCCGCCCACTGCCCGGGCGGTGAGGGCGGCTTTCTCGCCGTCAAGTGGTGCGACGGCCAGAAGTACCCCGACGGTAGCTACTGGCACCAGTTGTCCATGACCGGCGGAACCTTCGCGACGCCGATCTTCCGAATGGACTGCGTCATCGGAGACGGCGGACCCAACCCGCCGCTAGCACCCCCCGGCAGCTGCGGCGGCGGGGCCTAAACCGTCACCAACAACAGAAACCGAATCGGCGCACCGGCGGGAAATCCACCAGAACGATTGGACGCTGCTTTCGTGCTAACTTCCTCCCCAGTTGATCGGTGGCCGCGTCCGAACTGGGAAGGGCCGCCGGAATCTGTTGGGTGAGGCAGATCGCTTTGGGGGAAGTCACGACATGACGGGATTCGTTCGTTCGCAGTGCCTCAACATCGGTGCGGCTGGCACCGCTGCTGTGATGGCGCTGACCGTAGTGTCGGTGCCTCCAGGTCGCGGCGGCTCGCTGGAAGCCCGACCCGAGATCGTCGCAGTACAGCTCCAAGCTGCCATCGCCACCGGGGTCGCGGCTCTGGTGAACTCCGCTCCCCAGGCTGCCGCTGTAGGTATTGGCCCGGCTGCGACACCGGTGACATTCAGTGATGAGGCAGTCACAGCACCAGCCGAGCCGACCGCATCCGCGGCGACCGTCGATGACATCCAGACTTCGATGGGCCGCGTTGCGCTCAACATCGCCGGGACGGTGCTGTCACCGATCTGGTACCTGGCTTTTCCGTTAACGATGGGACTCGGACCGTTGTGGGGGTACGTCAAGCCCTACCCCGTCGACCCGTCCGGGGCCGTTCTGTTCTTGATGAGCACTCT
>JAUPKM010000148.1 GCA_030837445.1 Actinomycetota bacterium | reverse complement strand
GGGCCGTGATCCCGGACACGGGCACCTGCCTGTGCGCCAACGACCGCCTGGTCGTGGTGACCCCGCCCGGAACCCGCGAGGACGTCGAACGCCGCCTGCGCGACGTCGCAGCCCACGGCCGTCTGGCCGGCTGGATCCGCTCGGAAACGGCGCAGTGAGGGAGCCGGGCGACGGTCCCCCCCGGTCGGGGAAGTCGGGGGTGAGCTTCCCCCCGGCTACTTGGCGGTGGGAAGGCGGAGCCGGACCTGGAAACCGTTGTCGCTTGTGGGGCCGGCTGCGATGGCACCGCCGAGGAGTTCGGTGCGTTCCCGGAGGCCGATGAGGCCGTGCCGCGCGCCGGGGAGCGCGAGGGCTGGGCGGGTTGCCGGGGTGTTCGTGATGATCACTTCGATGCCGGCGTCGTCGTGCCGGATCCGGATGATCGCGGTGGCGCCCGGAGCGTGTTTGCGGATGTTGGTCAGCGCTTCCTGCACGGTGCGATAGACGGCCCGTTGGGCGGCGGCGTCCATGGCGGTCGGCAGGTCGCCGTCGAACTGGGTTTCTATGCCGCTGTTGGCGATCATCTGGCCGAGCCCTGCGAGGGTCGGCTGGGGGGTGAGCTCGGTGGAGGCGGTGCCGGAGGCGCGCAGGACGGTGACCATGTGCCGCAGTTCGTCCAGGGTGCGGACGCTGAGGTCGCGGATGGCCTGTGCCGCTGTTTTGGTGTCGGGGTCGTTCGTGTTGACCTGGAGGGCTCCGGCCTGGATCGTGATCAGGCTGACCTGATGGGAGACGACGTCGTGCATCTCGCGGGCGAGTTGGGCGCGTTCCTTGGCGAGTACGGTCTGGGCGACGAGTTGCTGTTCATGTTCCCGGGCCTGCTGGATTTCGGTCAGGCGTTGCTGCAGATCGTGCCGGGCCTGCACGAGCTGACCGAGGAACAGCGCGGCGGCGGCCGTCGCGACGTTGTAGCCGACGACGGCCAGCAGGTCGGCGCGGGTGGGCGCTGGGAGGTCATGGTCCCAGACCGTGACGGCGCCACAGACGCTGTAGAGGACGGCGCAGACCGCGAGTGCCCGCCGATTGCGGGTGTTCACCGCGACCGTGTAGAGGGCGACCGCGCCGGCCACCACCGCGGAGGAGATCGTCGTGGCCGGCAGGGTGAGCGCGAAGACCAGCCAGGGCCAACGGCGGCGGACGACGAGGGCGAGGGCCGCCACTGTGGTGCAGAAGGTTGTGTCCGGGCGATCGGCGTCGGCCATCAGCAGGGCGTCGAGCACGGCGGCGACGATCAGGGCCGCGTCGACGAGCAGAGCGGGTATCCGGCCGGACCTCATGGTCTGCCGTCCGGGTGGGTCAGCAGTCCGGCGCGTTGGGCGATGAGTGCGGCCTGCACTCGGCTGGTCACTCGTAGTTTGGTGAGGATGGCGCTGACGCGGTCCTTGACGGTGCCGGCGCTCAGGTGCATCCGCGTACCGATCTCGGCGTTGCTCAGGCCGCCGGCAACGCTCACGAGGACGGCGCGTTCGCGGTCGGTCAGCCGGGCCACGGCACTGGCGGCATCCTCGCCGTTTTCCAGACGCCAGTCGACGACGGCGCGCGACACTCTGGGGGACAAGACCACGGCCCCGGCGGCGAGGGTGCGCACGATGTGGGCGAGTTGCTCGGGATGGGTGTCCTTGAGAATGAACCCGGCCGCTCCGGCGCGCAGCGCGGTCGTGATGTACTCGTCAGCCTCGAAGGTGGTCAACATCGCGACCGCGGGCGGGTCCGGCAGAGCGCGCAACTGGCGCAGGATGGTGAGGCCGTCGACGTCCGGCATGCGGATGTCGAGCAGCACGACGTCGGGCCGGCTTCGGGTGATCTCCTCGATCGCCTGACCGCCGCCGGCGGTGGCCACGACCTCGATGTCGGCGGCAACGCGCAGGATGAGCTGCAAACCAGAGCGGACGAGGGCGTCGTCGTCCACCACTACCACCCGTACCACAGCCACTCCGCTCGGTTTCGCCGGTCGGTCGTCACCGACACTTGACCATAGCCGCCGGCGCGCGACCGGGCTCCGCGGATTCCACAGGTGCAGCCACCAAGCGGGTGCGAACCCGCCGGTCGGCGGGCCCGTACCGCCGGGTGGGGGGGTAGTTCCGGTTGGGCGGCGGGGTAGTGCCGAAGTCTGACGGATGGTCGGGCGGGCGCAGTTCGAGGACGTTTGTCCGTATGAGACCGCTCGAGCCCATTACCCACACCTCACTATCGAAGCCGGAGCCCACGACTGTGGCTGGGACCGGTCCGTCGATGGGCCGGTTGGTCGGTGTGGACCTGGCCCGCGCGCTGGCAGTGTTCGGCATGTTTGCCGTGCATGTCGGCCCGTTCGAGGCTGCGGGGAGTGACGTCGGCGGTTGGATTCGGAGCCTGTCGGAGGGCCGGGCCTCGGCGTTGTTCGCCATGCTCGCCGGGTTCTCGCTGATATTGATCGCCGGTCGTTTCGAACCGAAGACCGGCGTGGCGGGCCGCCAGGTGAGAATTCGGATCGTGATTCGGGCGGTGATTCTGCTGGCAGTGGGCACCGCGTTGACGATGACCAACTTCGGGGACGCGGTGATCCTCAACTCGTACGCGGTGTACTTCTTGCTGGCCTTGCCGCTGCTCCGGTGTCGGGCCCGGACACTCGCGATCATCGCCGCTGTTCTCGGGCTGGTGGCGCCGCAGGTCGCGTTCGGTCTGCGGACGCTGCTGAGCGAGCCGATCCTCGACGGCATCAACGCGTACGACCCGCTCGAGCGGCTCTGCGGCGTCGGAGTGCTGGATCTGCTGGTTACCGGCTTCTATCCGGCGATCACCTGGATGACGTTCGTGATCGCGGGCATGGCTGTGAGTCGGCTGGATCTGGCGGCCGGCGCCGTGCAGCGGCGGCTGGCAGCGCTCGGTCCCGCGCTGATCGTGCTCGGATACGGTACGTCCTGGCTGGCGCTCAAGGTGTTCGGCGGTGGCATCCCCGACCGCCTGCCGGCCGTCAAGCCCTCGACCGACGCCCTGGCCGGTGTGGCGGCCGGCTCCGGGCCGCCGCCCGCCGACTGGAGCTTCGAGGCCGACCCCTGGTTGCTGCTGGCAGCCGAGCCGCACAGCGGTTCGACCTTCGACGTGCTCGGCAGCCTCGGGGTGGCGATCACCGTGCTGCTGTCTGCGACGGTGGTGATGGCCGGAGTGCCGTGGCTCCGCCGGCTCGCCGGTCCGGTCATCGCCGTGGGCACGATGTCCCTGACCGTTTACGTCGGCCACATCCTGGCCATCCTCGCGCTGCCCGGCGAGAACGCCGCTCCGCCGGACGCCAACTCGACCGCACTGCTGTTCGCGTTCGTCCTCTGCGCCGTAGTGTTCGCGACGACCTGGTCGCGCTTCTTCCGCCGTGGACCGCTGGAGTATCTGGTCAACAGCGCCACCAAGGTGGCGAGGCTCGCCCGATGAGGCGTCGCCCACTGCGCGACGAGCCCCGGTTCCGGCCGCGACCTCCCGCATCACGCAGGTGCAACGCCTGTCGACAGAGCCGTTGTGACCGCGGCTCCATGCTGTCGGGCGGCGAACGGCAACGCATCGCGATCGCCCGCGCGCCCCCCACCATCTGTCGTCCGGTCAGGAAGCAGACCCCGGAGAACCCCACGGGCGTTGGTGTAACCACCGTCCCGCGCGATCTGCTGAGTTGAGAGTCGGTATACCCCCGGTCGGCCGGGCGGTCCCGCCGACCAGCGGGCAGATGCCGAAACCCGTCGGCTAGTGGACCG
>JAUPKM010000147.1 GCA_030837445.1 Actinomycetota bacterium | reverse complement strand
CGAACTGCACAGTCGGCCATTCCCGCTCCAACCATTTATCGAACGCGTAGTGCATAAAGAGATTGGCAAGAACAGGCGAAACCGCAGATCCTTATGAACAGTGCTGGGTTATGCGCAGTGTTGGCGGGTCGTGCCTGGTGAGAGAGTGGCCGAGGTCCGTGCGCTGCGCATAACCTCTCGGGCGGGTTTTGGTGTTAGAGGTTGGTGAGCCAGTTGAGCAGTCCGGGATCTTGGTTCCATTCGGGCAGGTCGTCGGTGACGATGTCGGTGTGGGCGGCTTCGAGGGCTGCGCGTTTGGCTTCGGTCGAGGCTCGTGCGTAGATCTCGGTGGTGGATAGCTCGATGTGGCCGAGGAGGTCGCGGATGTAGGGCAGGGGGACGCCGGCGTCGTAGAGGTGCATGGCCTTGCTGTGGCGCAGGGTGTGGGGGCTGATGTCGGCGTCGGTGAGTGTCGGGTCGCTGGTCTTGGTCTGGTACTTGCGCAGGAGCCAGGCGATGCCACCGCGGCTGAGCTTGCCTTTGTGCTGGTTGAAGAACAACGGGTGGTCTTCGCTGCCGGGCGTGTCGAGACGGTGTTCGGCGAGGTAGGCGCGTAGGAGCGTCACCGTGTTGCCGGTGAGCGGGACGTGGCGGGTCTTGCGGCCTTTGCCGGTCAGGGCGACCAGTGGAGGCGACTCGACGCGGACGTCGCGGACGGTGAGGCCGGTCAGTTCGCTGACTCTGGCCCCGGTGTCGTAGAGGACGGCCAGCAGGGTCGCGTCGCGGCGACCGTGACGGGTGGCACGGTCGGGCTGGGCGAGCAGGTGACGGGTCTGTTCGACGGTCAGGTGGTGGACCGTCGGCTGGGGCGCCCGTTTGGCGGGGATGGCGAGGATGTCCTGGCTGCAGGCCATCCGGGTGGGGTCCTGGGCTTGCATCCACCGGTAGAAAGAGGTGATCGCGGCCAGGCGTTGGTTGCGGGTCGAGACGCTGTTGTGTCGGCTGATTTGCAGCCAGGTCAGGAAGTCGGTGACGACGTCGGGGTCGATGCGGTCCAGGGTGAGGTTCTCCGGCGGGATGGATCGCTCGTCGCGGAAGAAGATGATCAGAAGTTTGAACGTGTCCCGGTAGGACGCGATGGTGTGGGGTGAGCAGCCGCGCAGTCCGGCCAGATGCGCGGACAGGAAGCGGTGCAGGAAGACCGCGAAGTCAGTGGCCATGACACGGCCCGGTTGTCAGCGGTGGAACAACGTCGCCGAGGACGTGGTGGATCCGGGCGGTGATGTCGGGATAGGACTCGGCGGTCAACCGCAGGTAGTAGGCGGTGTCGGCGATCGAGGAATGCCCCAGGTAGGTCTGCAGGACCGGCAGCAGGGCGCCGACGTCCTGACCGGCGGCGAACCACGACCGTAGATTGTTGACCACGAACGTGTGGCGTAGGTCGTGGACGCGGGGGCCGTGACCCCGGCCGCCGTGGGGGATGCGGGCCTGCCACAGGAACCGGCGGAAGTTCTTCTCGATGTTCCCCAGTGTCAGCGGCAGTCCGGCCCGGCCGGGGAAGAACCAGTCCCCATTGCCTGGGCCAGGGTGCGCGGCGACGCGGGCGTCGTAGTCGGCGAGCCTGATCCGCAGCGGTTCGCTGACGGGCACCTGCCGGTCCTTGCCGCCCTTGGCGTCACGCAGGCGTAGGACACCGGTGCCCGTGTCGACGTCGTCGAGGCGGAGCAGTCGGGCCTCGGAGACGCGCAGGCCGCAGGCGTAGATCGTGCGGAACAGTACCGGCATGAGCAGGTGCCGCACAGGGACTTGCACGTCAGGGTGGCAGCGGTCGGTCTGGGCGAACAGGCCCGCCAGTTCGGCATCGGTGAAGATGTGCGGGACGTAGCGGGCCGGTCTGGGCAGCGTCCCGGTGGGCAGGACGTAGGCCGGTATGCCCCGGCGGCCCAGCCAGCGGGCCAGTTCCCGCACCGGTGCGACCAGGGTCTGCACCGTCGCCGGGGCGACCCCGCGCCGGTGCGCGGCGGCGATCCATGCCTCGACCGAGGCCTGGGTCGGCGCCTGCAGTCCGCCGAACTCGGTGCGGCAGAAGACGGCGAACCGGGTCAGCACCCGTTCCTCGGCGACGTACTTGAAGCCGACGGCACGCTTCTCCATGACCACAGCCGTGATCGCCTCGTTCAACGTGATGCCCGCGGAAGTCATCGTGATGCCTCCCGTCCTGGCGCATCCGGGTCAAGGGCGCAGGCGGCCAGCAGACCCAGGGACGATTTCAAGTACACCCCGGTCGAGGCGACCGACTGGTGGCCGAGGATCTCGGCGATCACCTCGACCGGTGTGCCGTCCTCCATCAACTTCGTCGCCAGCGAATGCCGCAACGAGTGCATCCCGTGGCGGCGCTGCTGCCCCAACGGGACATGCGCGGCCCGGGCGTGCTTGACCAGGATCTGATGCAGATGGTCCTGGTCGGAGAACGCTCCGATCGGGGCGGTGTGCCGCACGAACACCTGCGGACAGTCACACACCGGACGACCATGCTGAATGTAGTCGATCACCGCCCAGCCGACCTCTTTCAGCAGCGGCAGCTGGAAACGGTGGCCGGTCTTGGCCTGGGTCACGCTCAACCGGTTGCCCGGCCAGTCGAAGTCGGCGAACTCCAGCCGCTTGACGTCGATGCCACGCAGCCCGAGCCGGGCGACCAGCAGGATGATCGCGTAGTCCCGTTTCCCGCACGGGTTGCTCCGGTCGATCGCTTCCACGATCCGGGTCACCTCGCCCGGACCCCACACCGACGGGATCCGGGTCTGCTTGCTCGAACGCACCGACGGAACCGCGTCCAGGACGGCGGCGTCAACCAGACCGTCGCCGGACGCAAACCGCAGGAAGGAACGCACCGCGCACAGCTTCTGCTCGACCGTCTTGACCTGGTACCCGCTCAGCGTGGCCACGAAGGCCCCGACCACCGCGGCATCGACACGGGCCAGGCCGCCACGAGTGTTCACGAACGCGACGAACTCCCCGGCCAACGTCCCGTAGGTCCGCACCGTCGACACCGCTCGCCCGTCGGCCCGCAGCCACTGGGCGAACCGGGCGATCACCTCGGCGTCCTTCCCGGTGACCTTGTCCACCGACCGGTCGTAACGGCGTAGCACCGCCCCGTGGACGGCGAAGTCATCCAGCATCGCCGCGACACGGAACAAGTACACGTCGGTCGCCTTCAACGTGCCAGCCTGTTCCTTGGCGAAGAAACCACCGCAGACCAGATCGACCCACGTCATGGCCACCTCCAGGGAGAACTCCTCAACGCCACGGAACGCGAAGAACGCCTCCAACCGGCGCCAGCAAGCCCGGTACCAGACCATCGTCGATGGCTTGTAGCCCAGGCGAACCAGCTCCGCGTCCAGGCCCGAGACCAACACAGACACAGCAACCATCACGATCGACCTCCGATCACAAGGGCCCGGCACCCTGCCGACCCACATGATCAGAATCCGCGACGCGTTATGCGTAGCGCACGGACCTCGGCCACTCTCTCACCAGGCACGACCCGCCAACACTGCGCATAACCCAGCACTGTTCATAAGGATCTT
>JAUPKM010000146.1 GCA_030837445.1 Actinomycetota bacterium | reverse complement strand
GTCATTCCGGCCGAATTGGGCCGTCGTGGAGTGTGTAGGTGACACGCAGCTGATCGAGCGGGACCGACGAGGCACGCGACTGTGACCGCGGTCAGGTGAGCGACTGCCCCACCGCCGTGGCCGCGATCAATCGTGTGGCCTAGTGGCCGTCGAGAGGTTATGGCCCCCGCGCTAGCGTCTGGCATGTGGGAGTTTCACTGAGGCACCCGAGTCAGGCTGCGGTGGCGGCCGGATTGGCTGTCGTGACCCTCGGCCTGGCGGCTCCGGCCCAGGCCCAGCCAATGGCAGCTCCTACGCCGACCGAGGCATTGGAAGGCTCCACGGCTGCTAGGGCACCGGCGGGCCAGGACAATGATGAGTCGAGTTGGCGAACCGGGCCAACCACGCGAGGCGAGATTCGACCACGAATCTCGAGTGCAACTTGGCTTGCCTACCGAAGGTCCATCTTCGATGCCACGGTGGCGATGCCGTCCGAGATCGCCCATAACCTCGTCACAGTCGCCCCCGGCAACCGAGCTCTCCGGTGGCGGATTATCGGCGGCCACCGGTACGTCCTGATGCAGACGCTCCGCAGAGATGGGCTCGGCCAGCCAGGACAGCGCGTGACGTTGACGAATGACCGTTGGCTCTCGGTTCCCTCGCAGGTCGCGGCCCGCTGCGCGGCAGCTCGCTGTTCCACGATGTCCGATCAGGCGCTGGATCTGCGCCTTAAGCAGATGATCGGGCTTCCCCCTGATGGCGACTACCGATTTGTCAATCAGTTCTGGGTGCGGCCGGCTGATCTCTTCCGCCCCTGCACCGACCCACGGATCCTGACCACCACCTGTCCGGCTCAGGTGCCAACAGCAGGTCCGACGCCGGCCAAGGTCGGCGGGACCGACATCTCGAAGTTCCTTTGGATCCAGACCAACTACGCCTGGCGAGCGCCGACAAACTTCACCGGCGTACGGAGCTTTTCCTGCGCGGTCAAGTGGCTGGATCCCGATTGCTACGGACTGCCTTGGACGCGGCTGGGCTATTCCTACGACTGGCGACCCGGCGCAAAGGAAGAAGGACCGAGCGAGTTTGTCGCAGTCCGTGGAGCCAGCGTGGTGATCGACTCGGTTCGAACCCAGCGTCAGGTCTACGGCTAGCAGGAATGGATAAAAGGATGCCACTGAAACCGCCCAGGCCCTTCGTACGGACCGCTGCGTTGGCCTGCTGCCTGGTCGCGCTGGCCCCGATTGACGCCGCCGCCCGTGGTCTCGAGCCAGCCCCGAACCCAGCGGCAGCCACGGCCCCGGCTTCGGCTCCGCGATCTGTGCGTGGCGAGATCCGACCCGTGCCGCCAATACCGAAGCTCAGCTGGCGGGCGTGCACCGGAAAAGGTCAGCAGGGATTCCAGTGCGCCACAGCGCGAGTGCCGCTGGACTACTCGAGCCTCAGCAGCGGCTTCATCAACCTGGCTCTCATCCGCCACCGGGCCACCGATCCAGCGCACCGGATCGGCTCATTGTTCTTCAACCCGGGCGGACCCGGCGGCTCCGGGGTGGCCTCCCTGCCCGGTGTCACGGCTCTGTTCACACCGCAACTGCGCGCCCGGTTCGATCTGGTGAGTTGGGATCCACGCGGTATCGGCCAGAGCACCTCGATTCAGTGCTTCGCCAACGCTGCCGAGGAGGCCGCGTTCCTGGCCAAAGTCCCCGCAATTCCGGTCGGTTCCAGCCAGCAGCAACAACTGGCTGCCCGCAATATCGTGTTGGGCCGCAGGTGCGCCCAGCGAGGCGGCAACCTGTTGCAGCACGTATCCACTGCGGATACCGCGCGGGATCTGGACCTGCTTCGAGCCGGCGTAGGTGACCGAACACTCAACTACTACGGGGTGTCATACGGCACCTTCCTGGGCGCCACCTACAGCAATATGTTCCCCAATCGGGTTCGGGCAGTCGTGTTGGACGGGGTAGTGCCCCCGCAGGCGTGGGTAAGCCGCGAGCCGACAGTCCAGGGCAGGTCGCTGGGAACGTTCCTACGCGTCCAGTCCGACACCGGTGCGACCGCAACCCTGAACGCCTTCCTGGATTCCTGTGGCCACCTCAGCACTCAGCAGTGCGCCTTCTCAGCTGGCAGCGCAGCAGCGACTCGCAACAAGTTCACGGCCCTCATCACCGTGCTGCGCAGCAATTCGCTGCAGCCACGCGGGGGCTACACCTACGCCAAGTTCCTCGACACTGTGGTCAATGGCAGCTACTTCATGGTCCAGTGGCGTGGACTCGCCCAGGTGATGCAGAACGTTTGGCTGGACAAAGCCAGCTCCCAGATAACCACCGCGACGAGCCAGAAGTACTTCAGCATCGGACAGCAGTTGGCGGTGCTCTGCGGGGAGAGTCCCAACCCGCCGGCCTCGACGTTCCCCTGGCAGTCGGCGTACGCGACCGCGCGATCAGGAATCACCGCCCCCTTCTGGGCGTGGACAACCGCCCCCTGCGGCAGTTGGCCAGCCAGCGCCAGCCACCGATACGCTGGCCCCTGGAATCGACCCACCGCCGCCCCAATTCTTGTGGTCAACACCACCAAGGACCCCGCGACTCCCTACCAGGGCGCGGTGTCTGTGACCCGCACCCTGTCCCGCGCCAGTCTCGTGACGGTGGTCGGCTACGGCCATACCGCACTTCTCAACCCCAGCACCTGCGCCAACCGGCACTCCAGTCGCTATCTGATCGGCGGGACGATGCCACCGTCTGGAACGACCTGCGGGCAGGACTCCGCCCCCTTCGCCAGCAGCCCCTGACGGGATCACCCCCAGCGGCAGGAACCAGGCTCTGGCGCAACCACCAGCGCCCCTCGACCAGCCTTGAGAAGGTCAGCCCACCTACTGCCCGCTGTTGGTGTGCAAAGGCGCAGTGCGCAGGTTGAGTTGTCCCCCGAACGGAGTCGGTCATGGATTTCGGACTAGTAATGCAGCCGCACCCGCCGGTCTGGCGGATCGTCGATTGGGCGCGCCAGGCCGAGCTGGCGGGATTCTCCCACTTCTGGACGTTCGACTCGCACCTGCTGTGGCAGGAGCCGAACGTCATCTACAGTCAGGTGCTCTCGGCGACCCACACGATGCGGGTCGGGCCGATGGTGACCAACCCGATCACGCGGGATCCAACGGTGACCGCGTCCACATTCGCCACCCTCAATACGATGTTCGGCAACCGCACGGTGGTGGCGATCGGCCGCGGCGACTCCGCTGTCCGAGTGCTCAATGGTCGACCCGCCACCGTCGCACAATTGCGGGCAGCCGTGGAAGTCATCAAGGGGCTGGGAAACGGTCACGAGGTGGCTGTCGGCGAAAGCAACGTGCGCCTTCCCTGGGCGAAGGACAGTCGGCTACCGGTCTACATCGGCGCCTACGGGCCCCGGATGCTGGCAATGGTCGGGCAGATCGGGGACGGGCTGATCCTGCAGTTGGCAGACCCCCATGTTGTGGAATGGGCCATCGGCCAGGTTGGCAACACAGAGGCAGAATTCGTGCCCGATGAGATCGTGGAACGATTCTGCCTGCTGGGTCCGGCGTCCGCACACATCGCCAAACTCGAGGAACTAGCCGCGTTGGGGGTCACCCAGTTCGGCCTCTACTTCCAGCACCACGGTCACGAGGACACCCTGCGGGCGTACGGCGACGACATCATCCCGGTCATCAACCGACCCCCCGCAACGAAGGCCCCGCTCACCTCCTGACCGACCAGGGAGCGGCTTCGGATCCCGCCAAGCAGGCAACGAGACGGTGGTTGGATTTAGGGTCGGCCCATGGATGACTACTCTGCCCTGTTTCAGTCCGCCGCTGCCAAAGTCGACCAGGCGCTGGGAACCGCCCCCGCCCAGGTCGACCGACCCAAGGCGCTTCGGGACGCGGACTCCCTCGCGGGCCGCATCGACCACACCCTGCTGAAGGCCGACGCCACCATGGCGGCAGTGGAGAAACTCTGCGCGGAGGCACGTGAGAACGGATTCGCGTCGGTCTGCGTGAACACCCGCTGGGTACCACTCGCCGCTGAGACCCTGGCGGGATCCTCGGTGCTGGTGTGTACGGTCGTGGGCTTCCCGTTGGGGGCGATGTCCCGCCGGGCCAAGGCAGCCGAGGCCGCGATCGCCGTGGAAGAGGGCGCCCAGGAAATCGACATGGTGATGGATATCGGAGCCATGCTGTCCGGGGATCTGGCAGCCGTGTACGAGGACATGGTGGCGGTGGCGGAGGCATCGCGCCCGCAACCGGTGAAGGTCATCTTCGAGACCAGCCTGATCACCGACGAGCAGAAGGCGATCGCCTGCCTGCTGGCGCTGCGCAGCGGCGTCGCCTATGTGAAAACGTCAACCGGGTTCGGTGGCGGCGGCGCGACGGCAGCCGATATTGCGCTGATGCGCGCCATGGTCGGCGACGACCTGGGCGTCAAGGCATCTGGCGCGGTGCGCACACGCGAAGACGCCGAGACGATGATTGCCGCCGGCGCGGACCGGGTGGGCGCCTCGGCGTCCGTGGCAATCGTGCACGGAAGCCAGACCACTGACGACAGCGGCGGCTACTAGCGCCGAAGGCCCCATCCGATGACTGACCAACCCAAGAAGCACGAGCCGACAACGAAGGTGAGCAACTGTGAAGACCGAGAATATCAATCACGCATTCCTGGACAGTGTGCTCGATGGCAGCAGCCTGGATGTCTACTACCACTTCGGAGTCGCCAGCGATGACCTGATCCTGGCCGGGATGCGCGATGTCAAAGCAGTGGTGATGGCAGGTTCCGGGGGCCGAATCAAGGAGTTCGCCGAGTACTGGAGCGAAGCCAACGGCGGGTCGGAAATCATCGGATTCCCGAAGGAAGATCGGTTCGTGACGCGCTATTGCTCAGGCGTGCTCTTCGCCTCGCACGGCATGGGGATGCCCAGTGCTTCGATCGCGTTGCAAGAACTGATGCGAATGGTCTACTTCCTCAAGGGCGGCGACCTGGACGCCCTCGACGAGGTCTTCTGGACCAGGGTCGGCACCAGCGGCGGCGTCGGCCTGCCCGGAGGCACGGTGGTGGTGTCGTCAGAGGGCGTGATGGCCGATCTCAAGCCCTACCGACTGCTGCATGGCGGCGAGGGTGAGTATTGGTTCGACGGCACGTTCCCAGCCTCGATCACCAGCGCAATTATCGAGGCCAGCGCCGACGCACCCATCGAGGTCGTGTCCGGCAAGACCGTGGCGGGCAATGAATTCTTTCTGGAGCAGTTCAGGCTGGACGGGGCCATCTGTCTGGAGACCCACGA
This sequence comes from Actinomycetota bacterium, assembly GCA_030837445.1. Lineage (GTDB taxonomy): Bacteria > Actinomycetota > Actinomycetes > S36-B12 > UBA10799 > JACJWR01. The sequence goes on along the minus strand of JAUPKM010000146.1, from coordinate 5,899 downwards.
GTCCAAGATGGCGTGGCTGCAATGGCTGCATGAGAATGGCGTGAGCAACATTGAGATGGAAGGCGCCATGCTGGCCGCCTACATGAATCACTGGGGATTCTCCAAGTTCGCCATGATCTGCTGCACGTTGCTCAACCGACTCGACGGCGACCAGGTCACGTCCACCCCGGAGCAATTGCACAAGTTCAGCGAGGACTCCGGCCGGGTGCTCTTCAACTACCTCAAGTCCACGCTGCTGCACAGCTAGCCACAACCAGGATCTGCACCCTGGCGGGGCCGCCGGGATACCCCGGTCGAGTCCGACTGCAGCGCCTGCTGCTGAACAGGATTCGTGCTCGCGAAGTCCCTATGCTGCCTCCTATGAGCGCCACCGCAACCCCCAATGAACAACTGTTGACCACTGCTCGCGCCTGGCTGGCCGAAGACCCGGATCCGGTGACCTCAGCTGAACTGCAGGCGCTGATGGCCGAGGCGATCGCGGGCGACCCTGACTCGGTCGACGAGCTGGCCGATTCGTTCAGCGGCACCCTGCAATTCGGGACCGCAGGTCTTCGGGGGCGACTCGGCCCAGGCAGCAACCGAATGAACCGGGTGGTGGTGGCACGGGCGGCGGCAGGGCTGGCCGAATATCTGAAGCAGCGTGGCGGCAAGTCAGTGGTGATCGGCTACGACGCGCGGCGGAATTCCGACGTGTTCGCCCACGACAGCGCCCGCATCATGGCGGGTGCAGGTCTCAAGGCGTACGTCTACCCGCGAGCCCTGCCGACGCCGGTCCTCGCGTTCGCCATCCGGCCGTTGCGCGCCGATGCCGGCATCATGGTCACCGCCTCACACAACCCGCCCGACGACAATGGTTACAAGGTCTATCTCGGCGACGGCAGCCAGATCGTGCCGCCCTCGGATGCCGAAATTTCGGAGTGCATCGCCGACGTCGGGGCATACGCCGACATTCCCCGGTCGGACGCCTACGAGACGCTCGGACCGGACATGCTCGACAAGTACGTGAAGCGAGCCGTTTCACTGTTGCCCTCGGGCCCGCGCGAGATCGTGTCGGTCTACACCGCCATGCACGGCGTCGGTGGGTCGGTGTTCATGCGAGCAGCAGAAGCGGCTGGCTTCCCGGAGCCCCACAAGGTCGTGGAGCAGTTCTACCCGGACGCCCGATTCCCCACAGTGCCCTTCCCCAATCCGGAGGAGCCCGGCGCCATGGATTTGTCGCTGGCCACGGCGCGGGCGGTCGGCGCCGACATAGTGGTCGCCAACGACCCGGACGCCGACCGCAGTTCAGCGGCGATTCCGTTCGGCGGCGACTGGCGCAAACTCACCGGCGACGAGGTGGGGGCACTGCTGGGCTGGTGGATCGGCCAGCGCGCCAAGCGCGAAGGGAAGACGGTCGACGGGGTATTTGCTCAGTCGATTGTGTCCGGCTCGCTGTTGGCGAAGATCGCTGAGGACGCAGGGGCCGAGTACACCACCACCCTGACCGGCTTCAAGTGGATCTCGCGGGTGCCGGAACTCGTGTTCGGGTACGAGGAGGCGCTCGGCTACTGCGTGGACCCAAAGGGCGTCCGCGACAAGGACGGGATCACAGCCTCCCTGCTGATGTTGGAGTTGGCGGCCCACCTCAAGGCTGAGGGACGAACGATCCAGGACGTCCTGGACGACCTGGCCCGCCAGTTCGGACTCCACGTCACCGGCCAGCTGGCCATCCGAGTGGACGACCTGTCGATCATCTCCGATGCCATGGCCCGACTGCGGGCGCAGCCACCGACCGAGATCGGTGGGAGAGAGGTGCTCAAGGTCGAGGACCTGAACATGCCGACTGGGGATCTGCCACCCACGGACGGGCTGCGGTTCACCATGGATGGGGCAAGGGTGGTCGTGCGTCCGAGCGGGACGGAACCCAAACTCAAGTGCTATCTGCAGGTCGTTGTGCCCGGGACCGGCGACGTGATCGCGGCGCGCGAGGCTGGTGCTGCGGAGTTGCAGGCGGTCAAGGACAGCGTCGCGGCTGCGTTGGGCATCTGACGGCTCAGGTTGCCGACCTGCGAACCCTGACAGCCTCGAGACCCCCGGCCCGCCTGCCGCGGACTGCTAGGCGAGCGCCCAATTCGCAATGAGCGACATGACCGCTACCAACGCAACATAGCCGACACACATCCCCACCCAACCCCACACGTGGAGGGCCCGGGACTCGGCGCCCCGTGGTGCCAGCCATCGGCGCAGCAATCGAGCTGCCCACGGCACCAGGAAGAAGCCGGTCAGGTACACGCTCAATGCGTTCCCGATGAAGGTCATGGGTCCCAGGTCCAGGAATCCCAATTTCGGGTAGAGGAACGCGATCTCCAGCATCACGACCGGGTACAGCACCAGCAGCACAATGGCGTTGACTTTCCAGGGCGAAGGGTTGGCGGCCTGCTCATCCGCAGGCAGCCAGTTGGCGAAGGTGGTGCGGGCGACACGATAGGTGGCCACGTCAAGCAACGGTTCCGACTCCTTCCGAAGGGTGTGACACTCCGGCGACTCCAGCCAGCCACGAAGGTTCTCGGCGGTGTCGAATCTCAGCAGCGTGATCCAGTCATCGGTCACCCCTGCGATGGGAGGTTGCACCTCAACCCCGCGATAACCCGGATACCTGGACTGCACCAACTGGATCCGCTGCTGCCACTCGCGAAAGTCCTGCTCCAGCCCCAACTTGGGACGATTGGTGATGACGGCCGTCACGTCGCGAGGCTGCCCTGGTCCGTCACCCAGCAGGATCGTGACGGTGTCGGCACCGATGACGAGTTCCGACACTTCGGTGCTCAACTCTGCCCGAGCGTCGCTGCGCAGCCAGCCTTGCGCGTGCTCGATGCTGTCAAACCGCTCGATCGTCACCCAGTCGGGCTGCGAGGTGTCCGGCGGGTACACCTCTAGCCGCTGGAAGCCCGGCTGGCACCCCAACTGGGTCGTCAGGCGCGCCCGCCAGAGGGCGTACATGTCGGTGGCGTCGTCACGCACCCGCGTGTGTCGGACGATAGAGGCTGACTTGTGCTCCGGCATTGCGTCGTGTCGTTGGGTTTAGACTGCCGCGGCCTCTGTCACCTGGATGTGATCCGGGGTCCGGCGACGCCCGATGACGAACCAGGCAAATATCTCACCGGCGAGTGCGACGAAGGCGAGCGCCATCATTCCCAGCGAGATCCCGTGGGACTGAGCGGCAAGGGCCGCCTCCTGAATCTTCTGGCCGACTCCCGCAGGCAAGGATGGATCGTTGATGATCGCCTTGGCCCCTTCGTCGTTGCCGCTGTTGAGCATCGACGTGTACTGCTTGGCCTGGTCGACGTAGGGGGTGCCAGACGCCTGGGATACCACGCTGGAGACAGCCACGGTTCCGACGATGCTGGTGACCAAGGCGGTGCCCAGGGCACCTGGAATGTTGAAGGTCATCTGCATCAGACCCGAGCCCATGCCGGCGCGTTCGGAATCGACGGCCGACATTCCGGCGGTGTTGCAAGCGGGGAGCGCGATACCTACCCCGATGCCCATCAGCAGCAGTGGAATGACCATCTCCTGGACTGTCGTGCTGGGGGTGAACCGGCTGAACCAGAAGAGCGCGACAGCCTGCATCACCAACGAGAATGTGATCGGGATTCCTGGTCCGATCTTGTCGACCACTCGTCCTGCAGGCGGCTCGAAGACCATGCAGATGACGGTCATGATCGACATCACCCAGCCCGCCTTCAGCGGCGAGAAGCCGAGCACACTGATGAAGAAGATGGAGCCCAGGAAGGTGAACAGTGGGATGTAGACAAAACCCACGGCGCTCTCGGCAAAGAAGCCGCCGGAGAACAGCCGCTCCTTCCACAGCGAGAAGTCCACGAGCGGGTGCTGGATACGGGTCTCCACGAAGCCGAACACGATCAGCAGCACAAGCCCGGCCAGCAGCGTTCCCCAAGTCGCAGGAACCCCCCAGCCCACGCTGGAATTCTGTAGCCCGTAAGTGACCAAGGTGATCCCGGCGCCGCCGACGATCAACCCAATCCAGTCATATTTGCCCTTGGCTAGAACGCTTTTGTAGCCGCGAGTCGCGGCGAGCGTCACGAAGATGACAATGATCGTGAAGGGCACAGCCATCCAGAAGATCCACTTCCAGCTGACAACCCCGACCATCCAGCCGGCGAGCAGGGGGCCGGCAAAGATGCCGAACCCGTGGGCGAAACCCCAGATTCCCACGGCGAAGCCTCGTCGCAGGAGCGGAAAGCTGTTGACCACAATGGACAACGTGGCCGGGGCTGAGAGGCCGATCCCGATTCCCTGGATGGTGCGGCCCGCGATCAAGAGACCGCCACTCATCGCCATCGCCGACATCACCACGCCCACGCCGAAGATGACGTAGCCCGAAATGATCATCTTGACTTCGCCGACGAGGTCGCCCATCCGGCCACCCGCTACCAGCGCCGTGCCGAACGCGAGGCTGTAGGACGTCATGATCCACGTCGTTGCGGACAGCGACAGGTTGAGGTCGGTCTTCATCATGGGGAGCGCGGGCGACACCACATTCGTGAACATCTGGGCGATGAACGCTCCCAGACCCATAGCAGCGAGGATCGCCCACGCCTTCGATGAAACCTTGACGTGCGCGCTCGCCGGGGCCACCGTGCTCTCGCTCATTCTGCGGGTCCTCTCGTCTCCAGGTCCGCGGGGCCGAAGGCCTGCGGCAGAACCTCCGCCATGGGCAGGACGCCCTCGGGAGTCATCAGCAACAACTGCGGGCCGCCATGTTCATAGAGCAACTGCCGACAACGACCACAGGGCATGAGTGACTCGCCATTGCCATCGACGCACGAGACCGCGGTGAGTCTGCCGCCGCCGGTGGCCCACAACTGGGACACCATGGAGCACTCTGCGCACAGCGTGAGGCCATAGGAGGCGTTCTCGACGTTGGCGCCCGACACCACTCGCCCGTCATCGGCGAACCCGGCCACCCCGACGGGGAACTTCGAGTACGGGGAGTAGGAGTTCCCGAGCGCGACGATTGCCGCGTCACGGAGGAGGTCCCAGTCGATCTGATCGCCGCTCATGCCATCTCCTCACGACCGGGAATACCGGCGCCACGCGGGGTAAAACATTGACTGGAAAGTAACACCGCCTTTACTCGTGTTGCCACAGATGCGCACGTGGGTGGTCCCACGAGCATCTCCGGGGAGGTACCTGGCCTGCGTCTGGGGAGCGGCGGAAGCGCCGCACACGTCGCCAGGGGTAGCTTCAAGGTCATGCGAATACGACTGGGTCGACCCACGTTGGACAACTATTCGGCGGGCTTCAGCGTGCCGATCGCGACCGGCGAACTCTCGGTCACGTTCCTCGGGGTGGCGACGCTACTGTTTACCGACGGCGAGTCGGCCTGGCTGACGGACGGCTTCTTCACCCGCCCCGGGCTGGCGCGCGTCGCCCTGGGGAGGTTGACACCGAGTGTGGCGCTCATCGACGAGGCGCTGACCCGAACTGAGGTCACCTCGCTGGCCGCGGTCCTGCCGGTGCACACCCACTACGACCACGCGTTGGACTCTGCAGTTGTCGCAGATCGAACCGGCGCCACGTTGATCGGTGGAGAATCCAGCGCGAATCTCGGCCGCGGCCACCAGTTGCCGCCGGAACGGATCCAACTGGTGGCAACTGGTGACTCGACCAGGCTGGGAGCATTCACCGTCACCCACCTGGAGTCTGCGCACTGCCCGCCCGATCGTTACCCGGGCCAGATCCTCGAGCCCGTGACCTCGCCGGCCCGAGCCGCCTCGTACAAGTGCGGGGAGGCCTGGTCGCTGCTGGTCCGGCACGACTCCGGTCGCACCGCACTCGTGCAGGGCAGCGCCGGCTTTGTGGCCGGTGCGCTTGCCGGCCAGCAAGCCGACGTGGT
>JAUPKM010000145.1 GCA_030837445.1 Actinomycetota bacterium | reverse complement strand
GGTGGGCGTGCCGGGGTGCGCGATCAGGTGTCGAAGTTGCCGGCGGAGAAGCAGGCGGCGTTCAAGGCGGACATGGAGAAGTTGAAGGCGCAGCGGGCTGCGGTGTTCGGCAAGTACGGGCTGACGGCGCCGGCGGGTCGTGACGGTGGCGGGATGGCTGGCGGTGGGCGTGCCGGGGTGCGCGATCAGGTGTCGAAGTTGCCGGCGGAGAAGCAGGCGGCGTTCAAGGCGGACATGGAGAAGTTGAAGGCGCAGCGTGATGCGGTGTTCAGCAAGTACGGGCTGACGCCGCCTGCGGGGCGTGACACCGCCTGACGTTCGGCCGGGCGTCGATCGGTACCCAACCGGTTGCCGCCCGGCGGTCGGCCGCGCCGGTCAGTCGCGCCGGTCGGCGCGGCGGGCTTTCCGGCGGCGGTGGCGTCGCATCACACCCAGACCGAACCAGACCAACGCCCCGAACAGGGCCACCACGATTGTGTAGAGCCAGAGCGGCCAACTGAATGAGAAGACGAGGAACTTGAAGGCGACCAGCTCGCGATTCTGAACCACGAAGACTAGTAGCACCGCCAGGCCGACGATCGTGGCGATCGCGCCGCCGCCGAGCCCGCCGCCGCTGCTGCCCTCTCCGGACTCCTGCTGCTGACTCATAGCTACCCCTTCCAGTGAGCGGTTTCGGTTGTCGAAGCCTGTCTGATCGACGCAGCGTCGGATGCCACCGTTGGCCCGCATTGTGTCAGGGTTCGGCGTCCTGGGGCAGACGTTCATGGTTATGCGCCGGGTGTTACCCACAAGTAACCGGAACTGGGCGTACGCCATACAGTGCAGCGGGTTCCGGTTACTTGCCGGTAACCCAGGGGTACAGGTGTGACAATTCGCGGAAGCAGTCACCGGCAGCCCAGGTGTGCCGCCTGGTGTCGTGTTGATCGTGGCGGGCCGAAGACCGGGTGGCCCGGTTCGGGTCCGCAGTCACCTCGGTACTATCCGGATGCGCCCTCGTAGCTCAGGTGGATAGAGCGACCGCCTCCTAAGCGGTAGGCCACGCGTTCGAGTCGCGTCGAGGGCACCAAGGTCTAGGGCGTCAGTATGGCGAGTTATCGAGCCGCGGCGTCAACGCAGGTAGGTGTCGAGCCAGTCGAAGATGAACTCCTGGGCGACTTGCGGGCCGTTCGGCTGATCGTGCAGTTGTGCCCCCTGCGAGACAGTCAGCGGCAGCAGCACCTTCTGGTCCGGCGGGACGGACTTCAACATCGTGAAGGCCGCGGCTCCCTGCTCTAGGAAGAACTGGTCCCCTTCGTTTTCGGTGAGCATCGTCGGAATGGTGATGGCGGCGTAGTCCTGCTGATAGTTGAACCTCAGCAGGGCCTCAAGCATCCCGTAGTAGTCCGAGGGTGGTTTATTGGCTCGGGCGTCGGACTGCATCTGCTTGGAGAGGATCGAGCCGCGCTTGTAGATGGTGAACTGGAGCGTCCTGGGCTGCGAGGGCCATGCCTGCGCGAACCCGGCGTTGAGTTCGGCGGCCGCTTTCGCCTTGTCTGCGGCGGGAATGGCCGCGGTCGCCTTGACCATCCCGACGCTCTTCTGGTCGCCCCAGAGTTCGGCGAAATTCCATGCCGCCGGTTCGAGGACCACTGCCGACAGACCCTTCAGTTTGGCGGCGGCCCGGGCGCACAGCATTCCGCCGAATGAGATCCCCACTAGCCCCACCTTGGCCACGTCCTTGCGTGCCTTGGTCCATTCCAACACCGGGCCGACGACCTTGTCCCAGTCCGGCGTGAAGACGATGCTGTTCTTGAACAGCGGGGTCATCTGCCCGGGGCCTTCGAAGAGCACGATGTTGTAGCCGCGCTGCAGCCCGGCGGTGACGCCGAACTGCATCGACTCAACGTTCTGGCCGTCGCTGCCGGAACTGATGATCAGCGTCGGCTTCGGGTCGGTGGTGTCTTCCGGAGCGAAAAACCAACCGGGCAGCGGACCGAAGTCTGAGTCGACCTGAAAGGGCACGCCGGCCGGTGTCATCCGCTTCACTGCCTCGGTCCATCGGCTCTCGACCTTGTCGAACACCTCCTCTTCGCGGGAACCTTGGCCCGAGCCCAGGACGAAGAACAACTCCTGCGTTGCGTAGGTAGAGGCGCGCAGGTAGCGAGTCCGGGCAGTCACTGGGTGCAGGTTGCTCTGGGAGGCCAGCTGGGCCAGCCGGTCCCCATACGCACCGAACGCTGCGCAATACGTGTCGAACGCGCCTACCTGAGGCTCGGCCGGGTTCCCCGTGCTGGCGTTGATCGTCTGGACGATTCGAAGCATCTCTCCGACCTCGGAAGTCTGCGAACTTGCCGCACCCAGTGCGAAGAGGGCCTCACCGTTGAAGCCGTCCCAGGCGAAGAGTCGCAACGGGACGAGTTCGGCGGCACTGATGGCCAGCTCAGAGGCACCGGCCAGCGGGCTCGCCGCCGCGCTGCTGGCGGCTGTCGTGCCGCTCTCGCTCGCGCAGCCGCTGAGCACGCCGGTGCCAACTGCGGCGCCGCTGATGAGGGCAGAACCGAGGAACGTTCTCCGGGAGATCGGCATATCCACAAGTTAGCAAGTCATCCCGCAATCCCCGCAACGATGAACTGGCGTCGGGTACGGAGCCCCCTCCTCGCTTGACGCCCGAACCCCGCGGCTGGCAGCGTGGATGCTTCGTTGAAAGGGGCACCGGATGGACAAAGTCAGCATCTACCTGAATTTCATGGGCAAAACCGAGGAGGCATTCAGGTGGTATGCGGAGGTCTTCCGCAGTGAGATCACCTCGTTCGAACGGATGCGGGCGGTCTCGTTGGACCCCGGAGCGCCGCCCCTGTCGGAGGCCGAGCTGGACCTCGTCATGCACGTCGAACTCCCCATCCTGGGTGGGGCCGTGCTGATGGGCACCGACATGCTGGAGTCGATGGGCCATGAATTGCGCCTCGGCAACAACATGACCATCAATCTGGAACCTGAGGAACTCGGTGAGACCCAGCGGTTGTTCGCGGCCCTATCCGAGGGAGGATCAGATGTCATGCCCCTGACCCTGATGTTCTGGGGCGCACAGTGGGGCACCTGTTGCGACCGGTTTGGGATCCGGTGGATGTTCAACTGGCAGGAACCGGCGACCTAGGGTCACACTCACACTTCAAGTCACGGGCGGGGTCGGCGAGGCCTGGACTACTCACTCAGTGGGCGCGCGTCGAGGGCGGAGAGCATCCTGCGCAGTGCCACCTGCCGGTAACTGCTCTGGACGAGTTCAGCCACCTCCGCCCAATCAACCCCGTCGCCAGCAAGATCCAGACACAGCCAGGTCGGGAAGTACGGCGGAATGAAGAATCGCCGATCAGCTCTGAGAGAGGGCGCCTCCGCGGGGTCGGGTTTGAAGATCAGGCCGCCGCGATCGTCGCTGCCGCCACCGTAGACCGCGAAGATTTTGCGCGCCCGAAAAGTCGGTCTGCCCCACGCCTCGACCTCTGTGGCTTCGGGTAGAGCCAGCGAGATGCTGCGGACCCGCGCCAGCAGCGGGTCATCCGCGGAGTACATCCGTGGATGTGTCATCTCGGAGCCATCCCGATGCCAGGGCCGCCATTGCGCAACGCGTTGATCGGGACCGTGCTCATCGGCAGAGTGAATCACATGTCAGCTATCCCAGGTGTGCCGTAGGTAGGGACTCCCCTGGGCGCCCCGATGGTCGGTTGAACAGCCAGTGACCCCCGGCCGCGCCCGTAAGCTGTTTGACGGAGGAGGCTATATACCTGACGCACTGCCGCATACCTGACGACCTGCTGCCCTCGAGAGGACCACATGAGCCACCCGCACCCAGATCTAGGACCACCACCCGAACTTCCGGAGAATGGACTCCGGGTGGTGGCGCTCGGGGGACTGGGCGAGATCGGCCGGAACATGACGGTGTTCGAATTCGCCGGGCGGTTGCTGGTCGTGGACTGTGGGGTGCTTTTCCCGGAGGAGACCCAGCCTGGCGTGGACGTGATCCTGCCCGACTTCAGCTGGATCCGGGATCGGATCGACGCGATCGATGCGATCGTGCTCACGCACGGTCACGAGGACCACATCGGCGGTGTGCCGTACCTGTTGCGGGAGCGGTCAGATATCCCGGTGGTGGGCTCGAGGCTGACGCTTGCCTTCATCACGGCGAAGCTCAAGGAGCATCGGATCAACCCGGTGACAGTGGAGGTGGCTGAAGGTGAGCGGCGCTCCTTCGGGCCGTTCGGCTGCGAGTTTGTCGCTGTCAATCATTCGATTCCCGATGGCTTGGCCGTGGCGATCCGTACCCCCGCCGGAATGGTGCTGCACACCGGCGATTTCAAGATGGATCAGTTTCCGCTCGATCGGCGGATAACGGACTTGCGTGCCTTCGGCCGGCTCGGCGAGGAGGGGGTGGATCTCTTCCTGGTGGACTCGACGAACGCCGAAGTCCCCGGATTCACGATCTCCGAACGCGACCTTGCGCCGGCGATCGAGGAGGTCTTCCGAACGGCACCGCGGCGGATTATCGTGTCCAGCTTCGCCAGCCATGTACATCGGATTCAACAGGTCATCGATGCTGCCCAGCATCACGGTCGCAAGGTCGCCTTTGTGGGTCGATCGATGGTTCGGAATATGGGGATTGCCCGCGACTTGGGTTACCTGCAGATCCCCAAGGGGCTGTTGGTGGACTTCAAGAAGCTGGGCAACTTGCCCGACGACAAGATCACGTTGATCTGTACCGGGTCCCAGGGTGAGCCGATGGCGGCGCTGTCGCGGATGGCGAACCGCGACCATCCGATCCGGATCGGCCCAGGAGACACCGTGCTATTGGCCAGTTCTCTCATCCCCGGTAACGAGAACGCGATCTACCGGGTCATCAACGCGTTGACCAGGTGGGGGGCCAACGTCGTCCACAAGGGCAACGCCAGGGTGCACGTGTCGGGCCACGCCAGTGCCGGCGAACTTGCCTACTGCTACAACATCGTTCGGCCGACGAATGTGATGCCGGTGCACGGCGAATGGCGGCATCTGACGGCCAACGCGGGGATCGCGGTGCGTACCGGGGTCGCGCCGGCGAACGTCGTGCTCGCCGATGACGGAGTGGTGGTCGATCTGGTCGGTGGCCGCGCCCGGATCACCGGCAAGGTGCCCGCCGGTCTGGTCTACGTAGACGGTATGACCGTCGGCGGCGCCACCGATGCCTCGCTGAAGGACCGTCGGACCTTGGCCGAGGAGGGGGTTGTCACGATTGTGGCGCTGGTGGACGCCGACACCGGTCTGTTGACCGAGCCGCCGGAGTTTCTGGCCAGGGGATTCGTCCACGACCCGTCCACCTTTGCTGCCGTGATCCCGCAGATCGAGAAGGCGCTGGCGAAGGCCGCGGCCGAAGGTATCGGCGAACAGCATCAACTCGAGCAACTGATCTACCGGACGGTCAGCCGCTGGGCCTTCAAGAAGTACCGACGCAACCCGGTGATCATCCCGATCGTGATCGACGCGTGAGCAGC
>JAUPKM010000144.1 GCA_030837445.1 Actinomycetota bacterium | reverse complement strand
GTCCCTGCGGATCAAGATAGTGACTCAGGGTCCCGACAGGCGGCATTAGCACTCCAGCCCAGGGTGGGTCCGTCACATCTGCGGTCACCCGGCCCGCTGCCAGCACCCCCGCCGACCACCCAGTCGTGGACCCCCAGGAACACCGCGCCGTGACAGGACAACCGCTCTCCAGATCAGCCCGTCACATCCATCGAGTAACATAAGAAACTAGTTAGGTACACGGTATGCACCGTTTGTACCTATACAGTCAGGAGTTCCTCAATGGCCGCCAAGAGCAGCACCACCACCACCACTGCTGCCGCGCTGGCCGACGCCTTTGCCGCGCTGAGTGTCGAGGGCCAGGCGGTGACCGTTCGGGCGCTTCGGGAACGAGCCAAGGTCTCCACCGACGCCGCCAGCGCGTGGTTGCGGACCAACCGACCCACCCGCGACATCCCACCGGTTCCCGCCGACGCGCTTGAGCGGGTCCTCCTACCGCTGTGGTCGGCAGCGGTCGCCGCCGCCCGCGACGAGCACGCCGAAGCCGACACCGCCGAGCGGGCAGCCCTGATCCAAGCCGAGACCGACGCCCTCACCGAACTGGCCGCTGCCACCTCCCGCGCCGAGGACGCCGAGGACGAAGTGGCTCAGTTGCGCCGAGAGGTGGCCAACCTCACCGCACGCCTGGATGCCGCCGAAGCCGCCCGCGAACAGCAAGCCGGACTTGCTGCAGCCGCCACCCGCGAGGCCATCGAGGCCCGGGAGGCCGCCCATAAAGCCGAGCTGGCCGCCGCCGAGGCCCAGGCCACGGCCCGGACCTTGCGGGAAATCCTCGACACCGTCACCGCCAAGGGCACCGGGAGCCTCACCCCAGAGTAGGCGGTGGGGTCATGTGACCCCACTGATGACCCCAGCCCGAAATAGGGCTTTAGCTGGCCAAACGTTCCTTTCTGGGGTGGGGTCATGGTGGGGTCATGTGACCCCACCAATCACCCCTTCACCCCGCTGCCAGCTCGTACTTCTCGCCCCCCGAGCACAGGACGATCTCGCCGTTGTCGATCATCACGTCCAGGACGAGTTCAAACTCCTCCCTGAGCGACAGCGTGCAGGCCTTCAGCAGTTCTCGTCGAGTCGCCTGCCCCACCCGGTCAAGCTTGCGCTTGATAGCCCCGACCACCCGTTGTTGCCGCGTCTCGGTGAGGCGGTCGTCGATGATGGTCTGCCGCTCGGCCTGCTCATGTGCCCGCGCACTGTTGGCCCGGCGGGACCGGTCCTGGACTACCGCCTTCATCTCGGCCCGCACCCGGTTGGACACCTCGATCAACTGACCACCGATACGCCAGTCCACCTCGTTAATGTCGCGGCGCTCGTCGAGCACGGCCAGACCGAAAGCGACCTTGAGCTGCAGGAGCATCAGGTGGCCATCGAGCGGGTCCACTTCATCGGAACCCTTGAGCACCAGGTATCGGAACTCCTCGATTTCCGACCGTATGGACTGCGGCACCCCGATCAGGAGAGGCAGGCCGGTGATGACCGAGAGGAAAGCCGGGATCACCACCTCCGTCGGGGTCAGCTCTTCGGGCGGCTCCCCGCCGGGCGGGCGGGCGAACGGGTCGGTGGAGGGCAACCAGAGGAACCGCTGAGGTAGGCCGTCCTTCTCCCTTTTGAGGAAGAAATCGGCGTTTTCCGGCTGGGCACTGATCCCCACACAAAGCCGATAGCTGTGGGCGGGGATATGGGTGGTCGTCGCCCGCTGCGCGTTGGTGAAGCCGAGGGCTTGGCCGGTGAACGCCTTGAGCAACTCCCCGACCAGGGTGCCGCCCTTCCGGTCGGCGAGAGCGGCCACCGTACCGACCTCGTTCACCTCGACGTTGGCCGCGACCTGCACCAGTTCGTCGCCATTGCCGTGCCCCCGGAAGTAGCGGGCAAGACCCTCACCGGACCCGATACCCGGCGACGGCGGGTCGTCAATCGGGCTGCGGTCCGGGTTGACGAACCGGACGGCGGACGCCCCCACCCCGTTGGCGATGTCCTTGCCCTGACCCGACCGGCCCACGCTGGCCGTGTACAGATTCGCCGAGGCGTTGTGTCCCACGGTAGGCGGCAACTGCACCGACGGCGGAATCAGAGTGATCGCCCGGCGAAGCACCGCCCCCAACGCCGCATAGGGGCTGGCCCGACGCACCGACGCGAACTGCCGGATATGCGTCAGGATGGGACGCTGCGCCCAGAACGCGGCCTCAGCGCGGGCAGCCTCCTCGGCCTCGACGGCGGCCGACAAGCCCCTATCGGCCAGCAGCTTGCCCGCGTTGGTGAGCATCCTGACGAACTCAGCCTCGGCTTCAGCCTCACCGCGCTGACGGTCAGACCCGACCGCATCAGCGAACGGCCGATACAGAGCGCGAAGCGCGAAGTCGACCCCGGATTCACCGGCCTGCCCGTACCTCAGCAAGGCCAATGTGTGCCGCAGCATCGAGTCGTGGCGCGATGTCCCTTGGTCCAGGTCGTGGAGTGCAAACGCCAAGCGGTTGGCGACCTTCGAGGACGGTTCCCCAGCGGTCATGGCCTCGGTCACGTCGTACGCGGGTAGACCCTCAGGGCACCGCACACTGGCACCGCCGTCTTGGCCCCCGGCGGCTCTTGGGCGCGTCGCGTCGACCCGGTTTTCCTCCAGCCATACCGAGGGCAATAGCGGCAGTTCGTCAGGCGAACAGGGAAGCGCCACCTCCTCCCCGGTCCGCTCGTCGATCCACTTGTAGGCCCGGCCTTCCGGGTGGATAGACGGTGCGCAGACCGCGTACCGGTGGTGGTTCTGGATGATGTCGATGCCGCCGATGCCCAGGTCGGGGAACGTGATCACACCTTTCAGCTCCGTACCCGGCGGCACCCGGTAGAGCTTGATTCCCGAAACCCCGTCGTCTCGGCTGCTCGACCGTAACGTCGGCGGTAGAGGACACCAACGTTTTTCGGTCTCTGCCAAGGTGACCGCACCCGTCTTCGTACCGTAGGCGTCGACGTCAATACCGATCACGATGTCGGGAAGCCGCAGACCCAACCCGCCGTTGCGGTAGGTGCTGCTCTGCGCCCATTCCGCCATTTGCTCCGGAGTTGGGTCCGGCCTACCTCGGCCGGTATACCCCGCAGGCGGGGGCGACTTCGTGCCCGGCTTCAACGGCAGAACTCCCGGCCAGCCCAACTCCAGATACATCTCGTAGGCGTCGGCGTAACCCGTTGCCGACGAACGCATCTGCGAGATATCGTTGTCGCTAGCTCCCTCAACAAGAGCACCCTGGACGGCCTCGGTGTCATCAGCACCGGGGTCGTTCGCTTCCACGGGGTCCATCACCCCATCACCTCCATCCGGCCGGTGACCGCGCCGACGACAACGCCGTCGGGCACCACCAAGCCCCAGTCGTCGATCCTGTTGCGGGCGTCCTGGTCGGTGTGTGGTCCGCACGGCGCGATCTTCGTCGTCATCCGAGTTCGCAGATTGCACGACATCACTTGGCACCGTCCTGCTGCTCGGCAAGCCACTGCTCCACAACGACGCGGTCCCATACGCGCCGCCTCCCGAGTTTGTAGCTCACGGGGCCTTGTCCGATGCTGGCCCAATACCGCCAGGTACTGGCGGGGGTACCAGTGCGACCTTCCAGATCGCTCGCATCGAAAATTTCGCTTGCCACGGGCGATTCCTTTCTAATTTAGTGATAGCTAACCATTTTGGTAGCATGGGAAGAGCATCGCTCGCGCTGGTCGTGTCGGTCAAGCCAAAACAGAGAGTTTCGCGAAAATGGGAAGTCAGAAGTGGATAGATCAGGGTTTTGGCAAGTTGGTCAAGGCCGAGCGCGACCAGCGGGGCTGGACCCAGCTCGCCATGGCGCAGATGTTGGAGGCCAAGGGCATCCCCATGCATGCGACGACCATCGCCAAGATCGAGGCTGGTGACCGGTCGGTAAGAATTAACGAGGCAGCAGGGATCGCCGACTTGTTCGAATTGCCGCTGGACTTTTTACTCGGCCGCAAACCAGGCACCCGACGCAATGAGCTGAGCTACTCCCTCCGGCATCTGCGGGATACCGCCCGGCAGTCAGGTCAGGCGCTAAGCGCGACCATGGAAACGATCCAAGAGCAGCTCGACTACATGCCGAAGGGGTTCGACCATGCCGACATGCTCCGACGTGTGGGCGACTACACCTGGCGCTGGCAGCTTTTCCCGGCGTCCGTGGCCCTGTTGAAGCTGGCGGACCTCGCCGACGAACTTCTGCGGCGCGAGGACGGCACGCCGTCGCTTGCCAAGGAGGCACTGATGGAGTTGGACGTGCCGAAAACCCCGCTGGAGGTCCTGATGACCTTGGATTTGCCGCAGGACGTTCTGGAGGTGCTGGAGGCAGTGACGGGGCTGACGAAACCCACGAACACGATTTCAGAACTGAAAGAGAAGATGATGACAAAGTATGGGCCACAAGGGTGAAGCGCAACCGTAGGGCAGGCGTCGAAGACCGCTGGTTCAAAAGCGTGAAACAACCGGACGGCACCGTGCTCAAGGAGGAGTCCAGCGCCCACGGCAGGGGCCTGCGGTGGCGTGCCCGCTACGTCGACGGCCGGGGCCGCGAGCACAGCAAGGCGTTCGCGCTCAAGGCCAAGGCCCGGGCGTGGCTCGACGGTCAGACAGCCGCCGTCGTCGGCGGAACCCACGTCGCACCCCGCGATGCCCGCATGACGGTGCAGGCCTACAGCGACCGCTGGATCGCGGCCTACGAGGTCAATCGGAAGTCCACCGTGCGCCAGGCCCGCACGCACCTTAAACACATTCTTGAGGAGTTCGGCGAGACCGAACTCGGCGAGATTTCGCCGACCGACGTCAAGGCATGGCAGGCGAAGCTGAAAACGGCCGGGTACAAGGACTCCTACCGTTACGCGCTGCACTCACGACTGGCCCAAATCCTGACCGACGCCGTGCGCGACGGCATCCTCGGTCGTAACCCGTGCTCCAGTCGGACCTCGCCGCCTGCGGGGAAGTCCAAGCCTTACGTCGCCACCACCGCGCAGGTGTGGGCGCTACACGACGCGGTGCCCGATCACCTGAAGGTCGCGGTCCTCCTGGGCGCGTTCGCCGGTCTCCGCGTCGCCGAGGCTGCCGGGCTGCGGGTTGAGGATGTCGACTTCATGCACGGCGTCGTGCATCCCAAACTGCAGTGGCCGGACCTCCCGCTCAAGACAGAGGGCAGCGAGGCCCCAATTCCGGTTCCCCACGACCTGGCGCTCATGCTCGCGGCGTCGGTGCAGAAGTACCCGGGCACCATGATGGTGACCAACGGACCCGGGACCGAGAAGTGCGGGCCGTGGCTGATCGAACGCGCGGTGAGGGAAGCCAAGGCTGAGATCGAGGGCTTGCCCGAGGAGTTCAGCTTCCACGATTTGCGGCACTACTTCGCCTCGCTGCTGATCGCCTCCGGTGCGGATATCAAAACCGTGCAGGCCCGCATGCGGCACGCGCTGGCGACGACCACGCTCAACACCTACGGCCATCTGTGGCCGGACGCAGACGAGTCCACCCGCACGGCGGTCGGGGTTGTGATCACCGCGCGGATGGACTCGCTTGCCGCTACTGCGGACTGACTGCGGACTGGCGGCCCGCTCTCGCCGCATTTATGCAGCTAGAAAGGGTTAGCCGCTCTAGACGTCGTAGTACAGCGAGAACTCATACGGGTGAGGGCGGATCTGGATCGGCAGGATCTCGTTCTCCCGCTTGTAGGAGATGTAGGTCTCGATCAGGTCGGACGTGAACACGCCGCCCT
>JAUPKM010000143.1 GCA_030837445.1 Actinomycetota bacterium | reverse complement strand
GGATGGACCTCCCCTACCGAACCGGCGCGGTGGACATCTGCTATTCGAGCAATGTGTTGGAGCACGTCGCCCGGCCGTGGCGGATGTCGGATGAGATGGTGCGGGTGACCAGACCTGGGGGGCTGGTCTTCATTTCCTACACGCTCTGGTACGGGCCGTGGGGCGGTCACGAGACCGCACCTTGGCACTACCTTGGCGGTCGACTGGCGGCGGACCGCTACACGCGGCGGAACGGGCACGCGCCGAAGAACGTCTACGGGGAAAGTCTGTTCCCCATCACTGCTGGCGCCGGGCTCCGCTGGGCCCGGGGCGCCCGTGGTGCGCAGTTGGTCGCCGCCTTCCCGCGGTACCTGCCCGGCTGGGCGTTCGGTGTCGCGCGGGTGCCGGGGCTGCGGGAACTGGCGATGTGGAATCTGGTGCTGGTGCTGCGGAAGGATGTTGGATGACCGCGACGGTGGGCGAGTCTGTCGCCGTCGCGGCGGACCCGGAGCAGCAACCGTCGACCCCGATCGAGCCGATGTGGCGCGGTCGGTTGGTGTTGGTGTGCGCGGGACTCACCGCGCTCGCCTTCATCCAGGATCCAGGGCGAATCGCGGCGGATACCAAACTTGACCTGAACATCAACCCGGGTGGGTTGATGTCGCGGGCGCTGCACCTCTGGGACGCGATGGGCTTCTCGGGGCAACTGCAGAATCAGGGATATGGCTACCTCTGGCCGATGGGGCCGTTCTACTGGCTCGGCCAGACGATCGGCCTGCCGACTTGGGTGGTGCAGCGGCTCTGGTGGGCGTTGTTGCTGTGCACCGCCTTCTTGGGGATGGTGAAGCTGGCGTCGCTGCTTGGTATCGGCACCCGGGGAACCCGGGTGGTGGGGGCGCTTGCGTTCGCGTTGGCTCCGCGGGTGGTGTCGACCATGGGTGCGGTCTCGATCGAGTCGTGGCCGTTGGCGCTGGCACCGTGGGTGTTGATTCCGCTCGTGAAGGGCAGCCTGGGCGGCAGCCCCCGAAAGTGGGCGGCGCTGAGCGGAGTGGCCTTTCTGTGCATCGGCGGGGTCAACGCGGTGGCCACCGTGGCCGTGCTACCGCTGGGGGTGTGGTGGCTGCTGACTCGGCAGCGGAGCCGTCGGCTTTGGTCGCTCACCGGTTGGTGGGTGGTGAGCATCGGGTTGGCGTCGCTGTGGTGGCTGCTGCCGCTGCTGCTGCTCGGACAGTACTCACCGCCGTTCCTGGACTGGATCGAGTCGGCCAACGTCACCACTTCGGTGACCTCCGGAATCAATGTCATGCGCGGGGCGGATGCCTGGCTGCCCTACCTCGTCGACAACACCGGCCCGTTGCTGCCGGCCGGCTGGGAGTTGGTCACGTCCTGGTGGGGCGTGTTGGCGACCGGGTTTGTGGCGGCGGTCGGAGCGGCGGGGTTGGCCATCCGGGGCCTGCCCCAGCGGTCATTCCTGGTGGGTGCGGCGATCATCGGGTTCGGTCTGGTCTCGCTCGGCCATGTCGGTATCCCCGCCGGGATCGGCAGCGAGGAAATTCGGAGCCTGCTGGACGGCGTGCTGGCCCCGCTGCGCAACGTCCACAAATTCGATGCGGTGTTGCGGCTGCCGCTGACCCTCGGGTTGATGGCGGCGCTGGCCGCGGCGTTCTCCTGGGTGGGTCAGCGACGACTGCGTGGCCTCCCGGTCCGGACCGTACTGGTGGCCGTTGTAGTGGCTGTGATCGCGGCCTCCGCGCTACCGCTCGTGCAGGGTCTGGGAACCCGAGGGCGCTCCTACATCGATGTGCCCCAGTACTGGCGGGAAGCCGCCGACTACCTTGTCGATCAACCGCCGGGGCGGGCACTGGTGGTACCTGAGGCATCCTTCGGCGTCTTTCAGTGGGGCCGGACCAACGATGAGCCGTTCCAGGCCTTCGGTTCGGTGCCGTGGGCAGTCCGCGACAGCGTGCCGCTGAGCAGCGCCGGGAATATCAGGCTGTTGGACTCGATCAAGGCGCAACTTGAGTCGGGCCGTGGTTCGGCTGGACTGTCGGAACTGCTCTGGCGGTCAGGTTTCACCCAAGTCGTGGTCCGCAATGATCTGGACCGATACGCGGCCAAGTCCCCGTATCGTTCGGTCATCCACTCGACCATCGCCAACTCTCCGGGACTGCTGCGAACCGCCTACTTCGGACCGGTGCTCAATACGTTTGTATCGCCGACTCTGATTGCCGACGAAGGCCTTGATGGCACCTACCCGGCGGTCGAGGTGTTCGAGGTTGTTCCACCTGCCGGGCAGGGCGATCGGACCGGGCAGGGCGGTGCCGCCGAGCAAGGCGAGGTTTCACCACGGGTGACGCTTCGAGACGCGAGCAGGCCCACGATCGTCGCCGGCGGCGCGGAGGCGGTGCTATCGGCAGCCGCGGCAGGACAGGCGTTGGGCACCGTGGTGGTGGCAGGCGACCCCGGAATTGCGGCACTGCCGGCCGGGACGGTGCTCGGCACAGACAGTCTCCGCCGGCAGGAGGTCAACTTCGGCGCGGTCCGCAACAACCTGTCCAATACCCTGACCGCCAGCGAGGACTACTCGATGGACCGACCGGTGCACGACTACCTTTCCACCCCATCTGCCGGCAACTCGGTGGCTGAATTCGAGCCCGGGGTGGGATTGACGGCATCGTCCAGCGGTGGTCAGGCGAACGCCGCCCGCAATCGCTCGGCTGCCAACCAGCCCTGGGCCGCAGTCGACGGCGACGGTCAGACGCGATGGCTCACCGGTGACTATGCGCCGGGGCTGGGCCAGTGGTGGCAGCTGAACTTCGGAGAGTCGGTGGACCTCGGGACCGAACTGCCTGCCGTCCTCACCGCAGGTTCACCAGGTGCTTCGCGCCCCACCGCGATCGACGTCACCACTGACGCAGGCACCGTTCGGACGGACTTCGCCGCAACCGACGATCCTGTGGTCTTGGCGGTGCCGCCCGGACCGACGACAACACTCCGGCTGACCATGCGTGCGGCGGAGTCCGGGCGCAATGACACCGGATTCGGGATAGCTGAATTGACCCTCCCGGACGGCGCTGTGGCCCGCTCGCTACGACCGTTGGGTGAAGGAGAGGCCGACGGGTGGCTGTTTCAGGCAACACCCGGCAGCCGCGGTGGCTGCGTCATGAACGGTGAACGCATCAGTTGCAGCGCCGATCTTGGTCGACCGGGTGAGGAACTCACCGGGATCGATCGCACCATCGACCTGCCGACTGCGACGACGTTCCGAGTGCGGGCCACGGCTCTGCCCCGCGATACCGGAGCCGTCGACAGACTGCTGACGGTGGCCAATGCGCCGGCGAAGGTGACGGCGTCCTCCACTCTGGTCGGTGATCCGGGCGCCCGAGCGGCGGCGGCGATGGATGGCTCCGGGGCGACTGCCTGGATCGCGAACCCGTTGGACAGGTCACCCACATTGGAGGTGGCGCTGCGGCAGCCCGCAACTGTGTCGGGGTTGAAGATCGACAATCGGATTGACCTGAATGCCTCCAACCCGCTCGGGCTGACAGTGGACGCGGGCGGCCGCAGCATGTCCGGGT
>JAUPKM010000142.1 GCA_030837445.1 Actinomycetota bacterium | reverse complement strand
GTCGGTGCCGATCAATTCCGCCGGGTGGTAGCCGAGAACTTGCCGGGTCGCCGGGGAGACCCAGGTGAAGACGCCTGCCAGGTCCACCATCACGACCATGTCCGTGGCATTCAAGGCCACCAGTCGGTAACGCCGGTCCAACTCGGCCAAAGCATTGCGGGTCGTCACCTCCTCCTCGACATCGCGCATCGCGGTAACCCGTCCCAGCTCAGACCCGGCCGCATCCAGCACCGGACCGCTGGTCAGCGAGATCCAGCGGTACTCCCCGGAAGCGGTGCGACCACGCAGCGTCAGCCCCAGCTGTCCCTGGTCCCGGTCGGCAGCCGACCGCACCGCGAACACCATCGGCAGGTCGTCAGGATGTACCAGTGACTGGGTGTTGGTACCGACCAGTTCGTGCGGCTGATAGCCCATCGCCGGCAGGACCGAGGGAGACACCCAGGTGATCGTGCCCCGTAGATCGGTCAGCGTGACGACATCGGTGATGTTCTCGGTCACCAGCCGCAGCCGTTCCTGAGCCGCCGCCAGACTGCCCGCCCGATCGCGCAGCTCTTGCCGCAGCTCCGCTTCGGCTGAAATGTCGCGGGCAATCTGGCAGGTGGCCCAGACCTGGCCGGACGTGTCCTTGAGCGCGAATCTGAGCACGTCCCACGTGACACGCCCCCCGCCCGGGAGATCGAACGTCTCCTCGACCCGGAAGGTCTCATTTTCGGCCCGGGCATCGAGTTCGCGGACAGCCGACCGCTGCTCCGCGGATAACCAGCAGTCGCCGAATGTGGCGAGGTCCTCCGGTGTGCAGTTGGCCTGCGATCCGTCGCACACGGCGGCGGCGAAGGCTCGATTGTGGAGTAGGTAGCGACCGTTGAGATCCTTCACGCCGATAAGTAGCGAGCTGTTCTCCAGGATGCCCGAGAGCAGCAGGTCGCGGCGGCGCAGGAACTCCAGGTCAGTGGCAGGCGGTGTTACTGCAGTCGACTCCGACACCTCCGACAGCTGCCAGCCGAGCCTTCGCGGTTTCGACACCCGAATCATGCTAGCCGAGGGTCCAACCTCCCTGCTGTTGACACAGGTCGGGCGGACTGCCGGGGACTTGGGCACAATGGCGCCATGGACCTGCGAGTACTGAACCAGCGGCTGTCGGTGTGTCGGCTACCCATCTATGCCGAGTGGCCGATCCCGGCGACCGGCTCGTCGTTCTTCTCGGCCACTCGCACCGACTCCGAAATCTCGGTGGTCTGCGACGAGGACGTCGCCCCAACAGGTGACGATATCCAGATCGAAACCGACTGGCGTGCGCTCGAAGTGGCTGGCCCGATGGACTTCGCGATGGTCGGGGTGGCTGCCGCCCTGACTGCTCCGCTGGCCGACGTTGATGTCAGCGTGTTGGTGATCTCGACCTTCGACACCGACTATCTGTTGGTTCATGCGGCCGCGTTGGACAAGGCAGTGGCAAGCCTGCGAGCCGCGGGGCACCAGGTGACGGCCTCCTAGCCGAACCGGCGCGGGTTCGGCCAGCCAGCGTGCGCGACACGGCGTCGGATTCGACACACCTTCACAACCTTGGCAGGCGCCCGTGGCATCCTCATCTGATGCTTCGCACCTGGCTGCCACGGCTCGTCGCCGTCGCCGTGACGCTCCTGCTCGTCGGGGGTGTGCTGTCGATGCTGACCGGGGGTTCACCACACAGCGCGGTCGGGCCGACAGACGACCCCGCCCAAACCCAAGCGGGTGTCAGCCAACCTGGCCTCGACGAGGGTAGACACGATCAGGTCGAGGCCCATACCTCCGAGGGACCGAGGCCGACCTCGACAGCGGCCACCTCCGGCGCTGTCGGCGGGGTCGGCGCCAACGCCAACACCTTCCAGGCGCTGCAGACAAGAACCCAGCGCATGCTGATCACCAACGGCACCGCAGCGGCGCTGGCCGATCTGGATGCCGCGATTCAGGCTGACCCTGCGACTCTGGGGGTCTGCCACGCAGTGGCCCACGACCTTGGCCATGCTGCCTTGGCGCGCGCCGGCGGCGATGCAGCAGCCGTGCTGAACGCCCGTAACGACGTCTGTGGCGGCGGCTTCCTGCACGGGGTGGTGGAGGCGAAGCTGGGTTCCTCCGGCTCGATCGAACAGGACATCCTGGAGGTCTGTTCACCCGACCAGGACGGCTCCTGTCTGCACGGGGTCGGTCACGGCGTCACCTTCGCTGCGAAGGGGGATGTGGACAAGGCGATGGATATGTGCGACCTAGTCGCCCACCTGGAGCAGGGGGCTAGATGCGCCGAGGGGATGATGATGCAGTTGTGGCTGTCGGACTCGCTGGCGGGCCATGTCGGCGCCAAGGCGAAGACAACTGCCGATGCTTTGGCGACCTGCCCTCGGGTGCGGGAACCGTACGGTGGGGCGTGTTGGTTTTACGCGCCCACGTTGATCCTGGATCGGGCCGACAACGGCAGTTGGGCGAAAGCGGCCGCCTGGTGCGCCGACACAGTGCCAGGGGACTCCGATGCGCGCTGGCTGTGTGCGATGGGCACGGGCAGTCGGGCGGTGAAGTACAACACAGGTGATATTCCGCGTGCGGGTTCCTACTGTGAACTCTTCGTCGAAGACCTGGTCGATGCCTGTCTCCGGGGGATGGGTTCCTATTGGGCTGTGCATTGGATGGGTGAGCGACGGCGGGCCGACGTCTGTGATCAGTTGCTGGACCCGGAACTTGCCGAGCGGTGTCGGTACGCCATCGATGGCAGCGCCTGAGTCCGCGCCCCATCGGTCGCACGGGCGTGGGCTAGCCTGGCGCGATGAAACAGGTGGGTTCGTTAGTCTTCTGGGCGTTCGTGGTGGTCACCTCGATTCTGCTTTTCCCGTTCGCGCTGCTGATCTGGGCGGTCACGGCTCCGTTCGGTCGACGCCGAGTCGCACTGCACCGGTTTACCTGCTTCTGGGCATCGCTGTACACCTGGTTCAACCCGGTCTGGGACGTGAAAATCGATGGCCGAGAGAACATCGAACCGGGCAAGACCTACATGCTGGTGGCCAACCATCTGTCGCTGCTGGACATCCTCGTGCTGTTCCGGCTGTTCCGAGACTTCAAGTGGGTATCGAAAGCTGAAATCTTCAAGGTGCCGGTGGTCGGCTGGAATATGAGCCTCAACCGCTACATCCCGTTGAAGCGGGGCGACCGGGACAGCGTCGTGGAGATGATGGAGAACTGTCGGCAGACCTTGGGTCAGGGATCGTCGATCATGATGTTCCCCGAGGGGACCAGGTCCAAGACCAGCGAAATGAGGGCGTTCAAGACCGGCGCATTCGAGTTGGCGCGGCAGGCTGAGGTGCCGGTGGTTCCGATTGTGATCCGGGGTACCTCTGATGCATTGCCCAAACACGGTTTTGTCCTGCAGGGTCGTCACCACATCTCGGTGACGGTGCTGCCGGCGGTGCCCGTCACCGAAGTGACGGCGATGGATACTGAGTCCCTGACGGCACACACTCGACAACTGATCATCGACGAGCAAGAGCGATTCTCGGCGGAAGCGAGGCAAGGATCATGAAGAAGGTGCTGGTTGTCGGGGCGACCGGGTTGCTCGGACGGCACGCGGTGGCTGCCATTGCGGATTCCGCCGACGTGGTGACCGCGTCCCGGACAGGATCGATGGTGGATGTGGATATCACCGACCCGGAGTCGATCGAGGCCATGTACGCAGGACTTGGATCGGTCGATGCGGTCATCTGTGTGGCTGGCATGGTTCCCTTCGTGCAGTGGAAGGAGGCGACCGGGGAAGATTGGGCCATCGGGGTGGCGAGCAAATTGATGGGCCAGGTCAATCTCGTCCGGATCGGAGCCCCGTTCATGGCTGACGATGGGTGCTTCACGCTGACCACCGGCGTTCTCGCCCAGCATCCGATGCCCGGCAGCAGTATCGCCACCACTGTGAATTGCGCGATTGAGGGGTTCGTCCGGTCGGCTTCGCTGGAGATCGGCCGCGGCATCAGGGTGAACGCGGTGTCACCCGGTTGGATCGCGGAGACCCTGGCGGGGATGGGGATGGACCCGACGCCTGGGCTGCCGGCCGCGGAAGTCGCCGGCAAGTACCGGGAGATACTTGAGTCGGCCGATGATGGCGTTGTCATCCCGGCCATGCGAACCTAGGTTGTATCGAGCCGAGACGCGAGGAGACGCAGCATGTCGTACGGAATGAGCACCACGGTGGACCGACCATTCGATGAGGTGTTGGCCGACGTCAGGGGTGCGCTCGCGGCCCAAGGATTCGGCATCATCACTGAGATCGACATCAAGAAGACGTTGCACACGAAGATCGGGGCCGACGTCGACGAGCAGGTCATCCTCGGCGCCTGCAGTCCGAACCATGCCTACCGCGCGCTGCAGGCGGAACCGTCGATCGGGTTGCTGTTGCCGTGCAATGTGGTCGTCCGCGCGACCGATGAGGGCACGGTTGTCGACATGATCAACCCGCAGATGATGGTGGAACTCACCAGCAGTGAGGAGATGGCCGCGGTGGCAGATGAGGTCAACGAATCCTTGTCGGCCGCGCTAGCCAGCCTCAGTCAGTAGCAGCACCGGGCGAGCGGGCCCGGTCGAGCCGGAGCCGACCCGCGAACTGCATCATCAGGGCGACGGTCGCGGTCCAACCGGTCTGGTGGGCAGCGCCGCAGCCGTGGCCATCGTCGCCGTCGAAGAACTCGTAGAACGGCACGAGGTCCCGCCAATGAGGGTCTTGCTGGAAGTACTCGTTGTCGCCGAACACGACCCTTCGACCGTCCTCGCCGCGCACGAAGATCCGACTCAGCCGCCAGGAGATGTCCTCGGCGACGAGCGCCAACCGTTTCTGCTCGCCGCTGCCAGTGGGGTACTCCACTGTGAAGGTATCGCCGAAGAACGAATCGAACGCCAGCAGCGTCTGCAGCAACATCAGGTTGATCGGGAACCAGATCGGCCCGCGCCAGTTCGAGTTCCCGCCGAACATCTTGTTCCTCGACTCGGCCGGCCAGTAGGGCAGGTGATAGGCCTCCTCGCCCACCCAGAAGGTGTACGGGGTGTCGCGGTAGGCCGCGGACAGCGACCGGATGCCAAAGTCGGACAGCAGCTCATCACTACTGAGCATGTGCTCCAGAATTCGTCGTAGGCGCGCTGGCCGGACGACCGAGAACAACATCGCCGCACCGTTGCCCTGGTCCGGCGTCAGCGCCACCGACCCTTCGAATTCGGGGTGATGCTTGAGCACCTTCTCCCGCAGCCGGACCAATTCCGGGGCGAGGCCGTGCGCGCCAGCATCGCCGCTCTGGCTGGTGGCGATCGAGATGACCGCGAGTAGTGGGATCAGGGCCTGCATGGACACGACACCCAACTGGTTGTGGGTACCGTCGGGATGCACGATGGAATCGCAGTAGAAGCCGACATCGTCATTCCACAGGCTGACCCCGTCCCGGCCGTGCTCCAGGGCGCTGCTCATGATGGCGAAGTCGAGCAGCAGCTTCTCGATGTCGTTCTCGTAGCCGGGGTAGAACCGGCGCAGTTCCAGCGCGATCTCCGCCAGCTGGATCACGAATTGGGCGACCCAGGCGGTGCCGTCGCTCTGCACCAATTGGCCACCGGTGGGCAACGGGTGATCGCGATTGAAGACACCGATGTTGTCCATCCCGAGGAAGCCGCCGGCGAACAGGTCCTTGCCAAGCGGATCCTTGGTGTTGAGCCAGCTGTTCAGATTGGACAACAGGCTCCGATACGCGGTTGCCAGGAACCCGATATCTGGCTCACCGGTGGCCGCCGCATCCATCAGATACACCTGCCAGGCGGCCCATGCCAGCGTCGGCGGATTGGTGTTGGAGAAATCCCACTCGTATGCGGGTATCTCGCCGTGCGGGTGCTGGTAGAGGCTGGACATCATGTAGATGACTTGCTTCTTCGCAAACGGCCCATCCACCATCGCCATCGTGACCGCGTGGAAGGCCAGATCCCAAGCCGCGTACCAGGGGTACTCCCACGCGTCCGGCATCAGCAGCACATCCTCGTTCACGATGTGCTTCCAGCGGGAGTTCCGTCCGTGCCACCGTTCGGCCGGCGGCGCCATCATGGTCTCGTCGCCCTTCAGCCAGCGGGTGACATGGAAGTTGTAGAACTGCTTGGACCAGAGCAGCCCCGCGATCGCCTGTCGCTGAACCAGTTTCTCATCTTCGGTCAGCGTTGAACGTTGCCAGGAGTCGTAGTACTCGTCGGCCTCGGTCTTGCGAAGTTCCACCAGCGCGTCGGCGTCAGCAAACGGAGCGGTCAGCTGTCGCGGACTGAACCGGGTCGTCATCGTCGTGCTGCCGCCAGCCGGAATCACCGCCCGAAGGACGGCGGCCGCCTTGCTGCCACTCCGATCAGAGATGGCACCCAGGTCTCCGGCGACAATCGCGTCGTTGATGCCGTCCTTGACGTAGCGGGTGCTGTTCGGGGTGCCGAACAATGCCTCGGAGTTGGTGTTGTTCTCGCAGAACATCCAACTCACGTCCTCGCCCTCGGCGTAGAACCACCGCTGGCCGAGTTCCGGGTGGTCGAGGGTGGCGCCAGTGGCTGTCCGCGCGATCTGCGGAACCGTCGTGCCGTTGTCCCACGACCACAGGTTGCGAAACCAGAGTTGGGCGGCGATGTGCAACGGCGCCGGCTCCGGTCCCCGATTGACAGCGGTGATCCGACAGATGACATCCTCCGGATCCACCTTGGCGTACTCGACAGTGATATCGAAATAGCGGTTTGCGCGCCACATCTGCTCAAGGGAGTCGAACAACTTGTACTCGGGGTCATCAGTGCCGCGGGAACCATTGGTGTCGAGCAGGTCACGGTAGGGGAAAGGCTCCTGCGGGTACTTGTAGACCGTAGAGGCGTAGCTGTGAGTGGGAGTGTTGTCGGTGTAGAACCAGTAGTCCTTGGCATCCTCACCATGGTTGCCCTGCTCGTTCGTCAGACCGTAGGGACGCTCCTTGATGTGGCTGTCAAGCCCGTTCCAGAGGCCAAGTCCGAAACAGAGGAACTGGCTGCGATCGCACCAGCCGGCCAGCCCATCTTCGTTCCAGCGGTAGGTCCTGCTTCGCGCGTGGTCGTAGGGGAAGTAGTTCCAGGCGTCGCCGTGGGCCGAATAGTCCTCTCGGACTGTGCCCCAAGCCCGTTCACTGAGGTAGGTTCCCCAGCGCTGCCAGGGGATCTCGGCCGAGGCCTCATCGAGGCGCTGCTGTTCGGCGGTGGCAGATCGAGATTCGGAGGCCGCCGCGTGGATGCGACTACGTGCCTGTTGCTTGTGGTCCGCGCCGCCGGCGCCACGGGCCCCTGCAGACCGGGCAGCGTTGGCCCGAGCGCGATCGTCATAGTCGCTGGCGGTGGGGGAATCACCCATCACTGAAACTCCTGCGGCCGGAAATGGTGTGGTCACCCTAGTGCGAATCCGGCGCGGGTGGGTGCTGACGGCCGTGCTTGATCCGCTCAGCGAGGCATATCCACGCAGGGCATTCCGGTCTCGATCTGACATTGACTGGTCGGGGTCCCGGTGATCCGACCCAACGCATCCGCATAGGCGCGGGCCTCGGTGGTCGGGATCTGCCGGTCGAGGCGGAGCACGCAGTTGGCAGAGAGGAACACCCACTCCGTACCCAGGATCCCGGCCTGCCCACCGGCCGTATTGGCACGGCGGGAGGCATCCCCACTACTGGCAAGGCAGTCGATGAAACCACCCCCGTCGGCTCCCACCTCCGCCTCGCCGAGGTTCACATGCGCACCCCCGGGTGACGTCCCGAGGGTGCTGTCGGTGAATGCTGCTTGCGAGAGGACGAGGCTGGATTCGTCGTTCAGGGACTGGTCGCCCGCGCTCCGGACTGTCACTATGTCCACCACCGGAAGACTCTCGGCCGCAAGTCTCTGCGCAAGCCCATGGGCATCCCAGATTTCCCCCGGCTGCGTCCGATTGAAGAACACAGCGGCGGTTGCGATGGCCAAGAGTCCCAGAATGACCCCTGCCACCACCACCACGCGGCCCGTGTACCCCTGTCGCGGGGTGCCAGAAGTCGGGGCCGCGACCCAACGTGTCCCGTCCCAATACTGGCGTGAGTCCTCGGTCCAGTCCGTCAGTTCCAAATGCCCGTCGGGCGACCAATCGGGCTGCACCGACTCACGCGGCGACATCACCACAGGCGAAGTCTAGTCCCACCTCGGCCATTCAACGTAGTTTGAGCAAACATGGCTCTGATCGGCCTACATCTGGGGATCGATTCAGTGTGGGCGGCGGTTCCAATACGTTGTGAAGGCTCTGGCCAGAACGGGTCTGACGAAGTAGTCCCATTCTCCGAGGTACTCCACCGCGTCACCGCCGAGACCCACCTTGAAGCGCATCAACCCGATCTCGGGATCCTCCTCCGCCAGGGCATCGCTGACGCCACGCAGGTCGAACACGGATGCGCCCGCCTCGTGCGCGTCAGCGAGCATCCGCCATTGCACGGCGTTGCTCGGCCGCAGGTCGCGGCCGGCCGTATCGGACCCGCCATAGGTGTAGGAATGACGATCCCCGGAGGCCACCAGTAGCATCCCCGCATGCGCCTGACCCTGGTGACGACCCAGGTAGAGCGACAGCAGTCCCGGATCCTCGTCAGCCATTGAGTGCCACATTCGCTGGTAGTACCGCAGATCGCGCGGAACGAAACCGCCGCGCTCCCCGGAGGCGATCAACAACGGATGGAATTCGGCGAGCTGGTCGAATCCACCCCGCTCAACAATCAGACCTCGCTTGCCGGCACGGGTGATGTTGCGTCGCCATTGCGGGCTCAACCCGGCCCGCACTGACGGGAGGTCCCGGCCGGCCAGTGCCACCTCGAAGCCATAGCGGGGTTGGAGGGTGCCGCCGAACCCCGGTCCGGCAGCTTCGTACTGTCGCCAGCCGGCGGCAGCCAATCGGCTCGCCAGGTTGGCAGCGGGCAGGACTTCGTCTGCCGGCACATCCCGGAGTCGATGAACCCGGGGGTCGCCGATTGCCGCCTTCACCGTGGCCGCGGACCATCGCCGAACCGCCAGCCGAGGGCCGATCTTCACCAGGAAGCAGCGTCGGCGGCGTAGTTCCGCCAGTAGCGCCCGCAAGCAGTCTTCGACGTCCCGCGAGGTCCAGTCGAGCACTGGGCCTTCCGGTAGGTAGGCCAACGACGCACGCGTGCGCGGCAGCCTGCGCAGCAGCACCAGTGCCGAGCCGATCAGTGTCCGGCCGCCCGCTCGGTCGGCGTCGAAGAAGCCGAGGAACAGGTGGTCCCACTCGGCCTTGACCTCGGCGAACGAGGGCCGCTGCTGGAGTGGCTGGTCGGCTCGGGCGGACAGGAATGCGAGTACCTCGCCGCTGGTCAATTCGCGCACGGACACCGACACGTTTCCCGAGTGTAGAACCCCGCCGAGCGAAGTCCGGCGGGGGCAATGCACGGATTCCAGTGCGGTTGGCCTTAGGTTCGTTGTATGCCACGGGTAAGTGGCCGCGCGCCAGATGCCCCGGAAGTCACCG
>JAUPKM010000141.1 GCA_030837445.1 Actinomycetota bacterium | reverse complement strand
AGCACTCCGAATTCGTCGCCGCCGAGCCGGCCGACGACGTCCTGTCCTCGGACAACGGACTGGCACACCATCGCGACCCGTCGGAGCGCAATATCCCCACCCGCATGGCCGAAGGTGTCGTTGATGTCCTTGAAGTGATCGACGTCAATGATCGCGAGCGACAGCGGGGACCCCTGTCGGCGGGCCCTGCCGACTTCGCTCTGTCCGGCGGCGGTCAGACCTGACCGGTTGAATACGCCAGTGAGTCCATCCAGCGCCGCGGCCTTATGCAGTTCCAGCTCCCGCAGGGCCAGCGCGGCGAAGTCCCGCAGAATCGACACCTGCCCTGCATCCAGCGTGCGCGGTTTGCGGTCGATCACGCACAGTGTCCCCACGTTGAAGCCTTCTCGGGTCGTCAATGGAGCTCCTGCGTAGAAGCGAATATTGGGATCACCGATCACCAGCGGATTGTCCGCGAACCGGTCGTCCCGGGCAGCGTCCGTGACCGTGAAGACGACATCGTCGAGAATTGCGTACCCGCAGAAGGCCAGTTCCCGAGGGGTCTCGGCAGCGGCGAGTCCAACCCTGGACTTGAACCATTGCCGCTCACCATCGACCAACGACACCAACGCAATCGGCATGTCGAGCAACGCACTCACCAGCCGAGTGATCCGGTCGAAGGCCTCCTCAGGTTCGGTGTCCAACACCGCGTAGCTGCGCAGATTGTCGACCCGATCCTGATCATTGACCGGAATCGGTGCACCAGCAGCAGGCTCAGACATCCGCCCAGGGTAGTACCTGCATGCGCGTTGACACCCTGTTCGCGCCCTGGCGCGGAGGGGCCGGACTACTCCGGCAGCGGGGCCTTGGGTTGGGTGACGGGATGCTCTGGGTCAGCGGTCTCGCCCTCACCATGGACTGCCTCGGAACTCGACAGTTTGACGATGCCGAATCCGACGAGCACCACCGCAATCGCGATGAGAATGAGGTCTAGCGGGGAATCGTTGATCTGAACGTCGAACAGGTACATCGCGGCCGCTGTTGCAATCAACGGATTCACCACAATCATGGCGGCCGAGGACACCGTGACCGGCCCCGACCGGAAAGCGAAGGTCGCGAATGCCACCCCGCCGAGTGCGCCGAAGACCGCTAGCGCGATCAGCACCCACAGCAGCGGCGCGGGCGGCCCGCCGAAGGCACCCTTCGCGGCGACGACGTAGAGAGCGTTGATGATGCCGGTGGCAGCGCCATACATGGCCGCGCGACCGGTGTCGCCGAGCCGACTCCCGATCAGCATGCAGACGCCGAAGCCCACCAACATCAGCGAGAGCGTCACCAGCCAGCGCATCGTCGTCGACGTGTCATTACCTTCGGTGGGCTGCGCCACGACCAAGAACACCGCCAACGACGCCGATACCACCAGGATCCACAGCCAATCGCGCCTGGAAACCCGGATCTTGCTGACCACCGCGGCAATCGGCGGGATGAAGATCAGTTCGGTGACCAACAGCGGCTGCACCACGGCCAACGAGCCAAGCGAAAGCGCGACCAGATGGATGGCGCCGGCGACATAGAAGAGCACCGCCCCGGCAAGCCAGACGGGGTGTTTCATCAGTCGCTTGAAGCCACCGCCCTCGCCCGCATCCGCGCCCATACTCGCTACCGTCCCCTTGTGCTGCAGGACGTAGGACAGGGAATAGACCGCGGTCGACACCAACATCACAACAATGGCCAGGATCATCGCTCACTCCGATACGCAACGGCCCCCGTTGAGGCGTGGGTCCCATGGTCGTGTTTGACGATGCGGATAGCAATCCGGATAGCAACATGTCGACCGGAATCGCCGCTACAGTCAGGTCCCGAGCAACTCACCGCTCGAGACTTAAGGGGATGCGCAGTGCAGAGACAGTCCAGGAACAGGGCCAGTCAGGACAGTCGGACTGCGATCCTCGCCGGGGCGGGACGTGCCTTCGGACGGCTTGGTTACGGCACCTGCCGGGTCGAGGACATCATCGAGGAAGCGGGTGTCTCCAGAGGTACCTTCTACAAGTTCTTCGATAGCAAGGAGGCCGTTTTCGAGTCCATCGAGCAGGCGTTCGACCTCTCCTTCGTACAGGCGATGCAGAGTGTGGACGATCCGCGGCTGTCGCCGCAGGCCAGGGCCGAGGCCTACTTGGACGCCTATCTCAGGTGGATCGTGGGGTGGCGCGACCTGGCGCGAACGATGTGGACTGATCCGACCCGGCCCGGCGCCGAGACTCTGAACCAGGTGCGCAATGACGCTCTCACTGCCTTCATAGGGCTGGTGGCCGGCTTGGTCAACGATATGGGTATCCCCGAGGCGGACCCGATGATCTACCGCGGGATCCTCGGCGCTGTCAGCGAGATTGGGATGTCCGTGGTCGAGCAACCGCGGCTGACCGACAACGAACTGATTCGCGCACGCAAGGCAATTATTCACATCATCACGGCCAGTCTCACTCCGCCGACCGATGCACCGCAACCCATACCCACTCAGTAAGACATCTCTGTTCATCCTTTCGGACAATTCCGACGCTTAGGTATGGCCTTTCTAGACATTCGTGTATCTAATAGGGGCGTCGATGGCGGATGCGGTCGACCTTGGTCCAGTCGCCAGCAGAAGGTGAGAACGTCCCGTGGCACATCTCAAAACAACCCGAGTCATCCCGGCAACGCCAGTGCATCCGGTGCGCGGACGGACGCTGGCCGTACTCGGTGGGTGTGCCCTGATGGCCGGCGCGCTGGTCGCCGCGCCCGAGTCGGCGGCGGCCCAGATCGGACCGGTGGGGGCCGGCAGTTATACCGACACCCTTCCGCCCGGCGCCCGGCTGCCCGAGGCCTGCGGCTCCATCCCGACCAATCCGCGGCAGAACGTTGCAGCGAGCGCCCCGACGGGTGCGGTGCCGACGAATGAGTGGTGGTCATCGCTGCTGTTCAAGCGAACCAACTGCAACCACTCGGAGGCGTTGGTCGCCGGGCCGATGTCCTTCCGCACCGACTCCGCGGGCCTGGGCGTGTCCTATCCGACTCAGGTCACCAACGTCGGTACCGCGAACGGCACCGCCGAGTATCACTACTATTACCAGCGCGACTTCCAACTCGGCCTGGAAGGGCTCAACGCCGACAAGACCACCGTTGCGGGCTGGTCCGACTGGACCGTTTCGCCGCATTGGCAGGACGGCAGCAAGAGCCTCACCACCACCATCGGCCACGGTTTGCCGTTCATCTACGCGACGACCTCCGGCGCGCCCGCGAAACTGAGCTTCGACGCGGCGCCCAACGTCTGGCTGAACTCCGGCGACCGCATTGGCTTCCGAGTCAATGGGCATGATTACGTGGCCTATGCGCCGACCGGAGCGAACTGGGCGGTCCAGGGCAATGCCCTGACGTCCACCCTGAACGGCAAGAACTACTTCTCGGTCGCCGTCCTGCCGACAACTTCGACCACCACCGCTGCCCAGCGGACCGCGCTCGCCAGCTCCTTTGGGCAATACGCCTATGCCTTCGT
>JAUPKM010000140.1 GCA_030837445.1 Actinomycetota bacterium | reverse complement strand
CACCGATGGCGTGATCTCCCGCTACGAGTACTCAGTCGGTCGCCCCAATCTCAATGGGGCCGGATACGTTTCGCAGCTGCGGACCGCCCAACTGGCATGTCCGGTGGAGTCCCGTGCCGCGGCCGGCCGGTGCCTCTATCGGCTCGGCCCAGTAACGCTGCCCGCCATCCGCCCGGTGGCGGCGCCAGAGACTGTCGGGTGGCTGTGAACGTCACAGCTCCGCGTCGCACTGCGGAGGTTGAATCCCACGGACGACCAGCTCCGATCAGACTCGACCGTCGACCAGGGTGGACGATGGCCGTTGCCGCCTGCGTGGCCCTGCTGGCGGCAACGGCGATGGCGCTGCTCCCGATCTCGGGGCGCACGACGACCTGGACCTGGGCGCCGACGGCGACCGATCCGACGGAGACGGCGATCGAGTTGTCAGCGGGTGCCCCGGCCGAGATTGATGCATCGATCCCGTGTCAGACGATCCGTCAGCGAAGCGCCACCAACTCAGCAGACCTGGAAATCCTCAGGTTCGCCGGTTCGAGGGAGTTGGGGCTCTGGTCGACGGGTCCCGAGATCTGGGTGGATTCGTCCGGTACGCGGATTGCCGGTCTCACCCAACCCCTCGGTGACGGGGACTGCACCGTCCGGTTGCACTACGACGGAGCGTCCGACTCGGTCACCTTGAATGCCGGGAGGGAGAGCCGAACGAGCAGCGTGGCTGTTCCCGAGTCCACTGTCCCCGGCGCCGTCCAACCGAGCTTCCAGATCGACGGAGTCCACATCGCCAAGGAGTTGCGCGAGGGATCCTCGGTGCGCATCCTCACCCGCCCCGCGACGATCGCCTGGCCGGCTTGGCGGTGGTTGCTGCTGCTGGTGATCGGAGCCGCTGCCGTGGTGGTGTGGCGTTCCTCGAGGCGACTGGCCGGTCCAACGGGACCCGTTGTCGAGGGTTCGCGCTCGGCCCGCTGGACGCTGTCGGACACAGGTGTCGCGCTCGCTGCCCTGGTGGCGTTGTTCTTCGTGCCATCTCTGTCCGATGACGGCTGGGTGCTCACCACCGCGCGCAACTACGCCTCGTTGGGGTTCTTCTCGAACTACTTCACCGCCTCGGCCGCACCGCAACCGCAGGGTTTCTGGTGGACCCTGATCCAACAGTCGTGGCTGCGGCACAACGACATCCCGTTACTCGTGCTGAGACTGCCGTCGCTGCTGATGGTCGTTGGTGGTTGGTGGGTGCTGCGCCGGTTCCTGATCGACAGGGTGACGGCGCCCTCGGCCCAGGCGATGGCGAGGGGCGTCGCTGCCGCTGTGGTAGCCGCATTCGTGCTGGCCTGGCTGCCGAGTCTGCGCCCCGAAATGGTGGTGTCACTGCTGCTGGTGGCTCAGTTCCTGTTGATTCTGCGGATCCGCAACACCGGACGGATGTCTCTGCTGCTGGCCGTCGGTGTGGTGGCGGCTGCGGCCTTCGCGGTCCACCAGTCCGGTTGGGTTGTCGTCACTGCATCGCTGGCCGTGGTTCCACAGTTGCTCCGCTGGTGGCGGGAGTCGTCGAATCGGCTCTCGCTGGCGGTCTTCCTCGCGGCAACGGCAGGTGTCACGTTGGCGTTGGTTGTTGGGCTGCTGATGTTGTTCAGCAACCTGTCTGTGTTCGAGTGGAGTAGCGCGGCATTCACCTCCGAGGGCGCGCACGACCAGTCGTTCAACGAGTTGCTGCGGATTCAGAACTACGCCGTCGGACAGGTTCCAATCCGGATCTTCTGCCTGCTGCTGATCGGACTCAGCATTGGCGGATTCCTGGTCCGAAGGGATCGCGCACCATCCTCGGCTGCGACCGTGCTCGGCTACGCCGCTGTCTTGGCTTGCGTCGGATTGCTACCCACCTCCAGCAAGTGGATCTGGCACCTCGCGGCGTTGTGGCCCGCTGTTGCGGCCCTGGCGGCGCTGGCGGCGATCGGGCTGATGGCAAGCTCAGGGCGCTGGCTGGTGCGAGGATTGACCGCCTCCGC
The DNA here is from genome assembly GCA_030837445.1 of Actinomycetota bacterium. Lineage (GTDB taxonomy): Bacteria > Actinomycetota > Actinomycetes > S36-B12 > UBA10799 > JACJWR01. The sequence goes on along the minus strand of JAUPKM010000140.1, from coordinate 693 downwards.
GATCGTGGTCGTCACGGGTTGGCTAAGTTCCCGGTACCCGGGCCGGTGGGGACGACTCGATTCCTGGACGGTGGACCTCTATGAGTTCACGCCAGCACGCTCGCCGATGTTCTGGTTGCTGTTGGTGGGGCCGGTGGGAGTTGTACTAGCGGTGATCTTCCGGTTGCGACGGCGCGGGTTCGAGTCCGCCACCGAACCGTCGCAGGGTCAACCGGGAACAGCAGACCAACGGCCCGGAGTGGTGCTCACAGTAATGGCAGGCCTCACTGTGACGGTCTTGGCGTCGGTGTCACTGGCGCCGATGCTGAGTGATGCGCTCGACACCCCGGCCAACTCCTGGCCCGGCATCGTGGTCGGCTCCGTCGCCGGCAACCCGTGTGGCCTCGCCGGACCGTCTGGGCTGCGAGTTCCGACCCAACAGGTAGTGCTGCCCTTTGCCGAACCGGAGCCAGTCGGGCAGCCTGCCGCGACGGCGCAGCCCTATCTGGTCGACCGAGTCGGTTCCCGACGACCGGTCGACAGCACCACCTGGACAGCCCCCGCCGGTGCACTGTCCGCTGTCACCCCATGGTTTCAGGTTCCAGCCGACGGTGATCTTCGCACGTGGGCGCTGCCTGGGACTGCGGGGTTCGAGCTGGTCGTCGAGTGGAGCGGGTCGACTCCGCCAGTTCAGGCCCGGACGGAATTCTCGAT
>JAUPKM010000139.1 GCA_030837445.1 Actinomycetota bacterium | reverse complement strand
CCAGCCGGGCGCGGACCCGGGACGCCGGGACGACGACGCGCTCCGGCTCCCCGGCCTCGCCGACGATCCGGTCGGCCTCGGCGCCGAGGGCCTCCGCGACGTCGAACAGACTCTGCTCCTCGGCGAGCAGTGTCACGACGCCGTCGCGGCGGCGCGGCCAGACGGGTTGCCGTGAGCCGTCGGCCCGGTTCATCGCCTTGCGCCGCTCCAGGGCGAAACGCAGCAGGCCACGGGCCAGGCGCTCGTCCGGGTGGTTCTCGGGGGCGAGGGCGGTGAGCACGCTCGCGGTCAGTTCGGAGACGGTCGCGACGGTGCCGAGCTCGGTCAGGCGCTCCGAGACGGCGTCCGTGAGGTGGTCGAGCAAGGCCCGCGCGTCGTCGTCCGCCGCCCACAGCTCCTGGAGCTTGCCGAGCAGCTGGGACCCGCGGGCCGGCGAGACCGGATTGTCGAGGTTGGCGGCGAGCTGGGCGTGGGTCGCGAACGAGTCAAGTTCCGTGCCGACCCCCAGGACGAGACGCGCCATGCCACCGCGTGATGGCGACCGGCCCGAGACAACCGTCCGCACCAGCAGATCGGCTGCGCCCGACGGCGTGAGCAGCGTCCGGTCGCCGGTGGTCGTCGCGGCGGGGTCGCCCAGGCGGGCCCGCCACTCCTTGATCCGCCCGATGATCTGCCGGCGGGTCGCGTCGGCGACGCCCTGGAGGTGGGACAGCCTCACCACGTCGACGGTGAGCAGCTCCCCCACCGTCTTCAGATCGTACGTTTCGAGTGCCGACAACGCCCGGGCGGTGAGCCCCGAGTCCCGCAGCGAGGTGGTCAGCGTCGCGGCGGCGACCAGCTCGTCGTTCGTCTCGTCCGGCTGCGTCGTCGCATCCCCGGCGAAGATCGTCAGCCAGGCCGCCCGCAGCTCCTCCGCCGTGTGGTGGCGGGCCGCGACGTCCCGGGCCAGCGCGATGCGGAAGAACGTGGTGAACGCCCCTGCGAGCGCCGGGTCGAACCTCTCCGGGTCAATGCTGGCCTCGTCGGTCACCGTCGCCGGGTCGGCCTGGCCGTCCCCGTAGACCGGGGTCTTGCCGGTCGCCATCTCGAACAGGACGACGCTCGCCGCGTACCGCTCGGCCGCCGAGTCGTAGCGGTCGCGGGTGCCGATGAGGAACGGGTCGAGGTAGGGCGGTGTCCCCGCCTGCGTCGCTGACGCCGCCGCCCGGGTCAGTGAGAAGTCGAAGAGCACCAGGTGATCCCGGCGGTCACCTCGGTTCTTCCGGACGCCGAGGTTCGCCGGTTTGATGTCCCGGTGGTCGATGTCCGCTTTGTCGATCACGACGAGCGCGTCGAGCAGATCCGTCCCGAACCGTTCGAGCAGGTCCAGCGAAAGCCTGGTGCGGGTGCGCAGGACGTCGGTGAGCGTCTCGGTCCCGGCGTTCTCCAGCATCAGGGCGCGACGCCCGCCGACCATGATCGGGTGCTGTTCGAGCATCTTGACCACGCGCGGCGAGGCCAGCCTGCGGAGCACCTCTGCCTCGTCGTCCAGGCGGCTCGCGGCCTCGGAGTCGAGCGCCACCTTGAGCACGCACTCGGCGTCCGGGCCGTCGGCGAGCTGGTCGATGACGAGAAGGCCGACGGCCGTCGAGCCCTGGCCGAGACGCCGAACGAGCCGGAACCGCCCGTCGAGCACCGTTTCGGGGACGGCGTCGAGCGGGTCGGTGTCGTCGCCCTCCGTCGCCGCATCACGCTCGGCGCCGGCGAGCTGGGCGAGAACGGTCGGGACGTCGGCGGTCCGCTGCGTCGGGGCGGGGCGGGTCGCCTTGAGGACCAGGGAGCGCAGCGTCGACGAGACCTGAGGCAGTTCGAGCGTCAGGTCCAGGCCCTGCTGCTCGCGGAGGCGCTGCTTGAGCGCGAGCCCGTTCGAGGCGGGCGAGGCGCCGGTCAGCAGGTAGAAGGCGAGCGCACCCAAGCCGAACACGTCGAGTCGGATCCGGTCGGCGCCCGCGACCCAGGCGCCCTCCGGCGCGGCGAAGGCCTCGGTCAGCCCGGTGTCGTCGTCCGGCTGCGCGACACCGAACAGAGTGGTGATCCCCCGCGAGGAGACCCTCGTGCCGGCGGCGCCGTCCGTCGACCCGGCCCCCTGCCAGTCGCCCACCCGGACCTTGACGTCGTGCTTCGTGCCGGACACCGGCCGCACCCACACCGCCCGCGGCGACAGGCCACGGTGCACCACCCGGTTGTTGTGCGCGTACTGGATCGCTTCACCGATCTGCCGGATCATCGACAGCTGCGTCGCCAGGGGGACGCCGTTCTCCTGCCCCGCCAGCCACAGGTCAAGGCGCTGCCACGTGGGGTCATAGGGGTAGACGGTTCCGATACCGAGCTCGGACTCGACAAGGTCACGAGGGTGCAGCAGCCCGTCGTGGTGCAACCGCGACATGACGTGGAACTCGTGCTTGGCGATCACCTGTGCCGCGGCGTGCTCCTGCTGGCTCGCCGTCTGCGGCAGCACCCTGAACCGGATCCGGGCCCGGTCGGTCTGGGCGACCTTGTGCGAGGCGAGCCAGTCCTGCCAGCCCTCCCCGGAGTCGATCGACTGGTCCTCGATGATCCAGGACCCTGCCTCGCGCTCGCGCCGTTGCACCAGGCCGATGCGGGCGAGGAGTGCGAGAAGGATGCGTTCCTGGTTCTGGCCGATCGCGCGGCGGCCCGCCGGTTCGAGGACAAGGTCGGAGATCCCTGGCAGGTTGCTGCGCGCCGAGGCGCCGTCCAGGCCGTAGAGGCCGATCGCGCTCGACTCCCGCAGGGCGCACCGGAAATCCGGATGGTGCAGGAACACCGACTCCTGCACGAACGGGACGACGTCCCGCTCGTCGGGGATCACGACCTTCTGCTCCCGCGCCCACACCCGCAGCTCGTCGCGAAGCTTGCTCGCGAAATACTGAGCCTTGCGCCGGGCCAGCTTCAGGGGAGAATCCTCGGGACGACGTCCCTCCCTCGCCCACCGCTGGTCGTCACCCCGCAGGACGCCCGAGTAGTACTTCAGCTCGATCAGATGCAGCCGACCCCGACCCAGCAGAAGCAGGTCGACCTCGTGCCACCTCCCGTGGGAATCCCGGAACTCGAAGTTCGACCACGCCCGGAACGGCGTCTCGTCCGGCATGATTCCGCGGACCACGGCGAGGCCCTCCGCCTCGTGCGCGAACTGAGAGGGCGAGACCTCGATCCAGCGGTCCTGCCCCACCTGCACCACCCTGTGCCTCCGCTCCTAGGTCACCTTCCGCGATCCTATGGCTCCACCTCCTCCAGCAGGCCTCGACCGTGGATCAGCGCCGCCGATCGACCTGACGACCCGGCCTCCCCCCTGCGGTAGCCTGAGCACGCGAGCACGGGACAACCCCACGCGGACATCTGTCGATCTTTGTCGCCGGTTCCGCCGAGGTGCTCTCGTCGCCCCAGCCCTCGTAGCTCAGTGGATAGAGCAACGGTTTCCTAAACCGTGTGTCGGAGGTTCGATCCCTCTCGGGGGCACCAAACAGCCTTTGACCTGCGGCGATACAGTCCGGTAGGGGCGTCGCCCGCATTCGGGCGGGTAGCAACTAGCGGTGGAGACACACGGTGTAACCGGTATCCACGAGCCGCTGGGAGCCCGTCATGAGCACCTCCTCGAACCCGACACCGAACCCGGCCCCGCGGGTGGCCAAGCGCCACGTCTCCGCCACCCCCACCCCGCGGTCCCGCCGCCGCACCCTGCAGGCGGTGGACGCCGCGCCGCCCGCCGACACAGCCTCCGGCGCCGCCGAGCGGGCGCAGCAGCGCGCCTTCTACGAGATGTATCTACGGGCGGTCACCAACCGCCGGCACAAGCCGTACGAGGAGGACACCATCCGCGCCTACCTGGACGCGGTGATCTCCCTGGACGCCTACCTCACCCGCACCGACGTCCCCACCGGATTCGACGCCCTCGACGTCGGCCAGCTCAACGCCTACCTGGCCGACTACCGCGCCCGCAACGGACAGGGCGGCACCGTGACCAAGCAGTCCAACCTGCGGGTCTTCTTCGCCTGGCTGTCCCACGAGTACCAGACCGAGAACGTCTACCTGCACCCCGACCGCAACCTCTACGCCCGCCTCGAAGAGCCTCCGCCGATCCTTGCCGACGACCTGATCGCCGCCTTGCTCCGCACCACCCGCAACGAGCGGATCATGCACAACGTCCGGGACCAGGCCCTGATCCGGGTGCTGCTGACCGGCATGCGCCGCAAAGAAGTCGCCAGCCTGCGCGTGGAGAACCTGGACCTCCGCTCGAAGATCAAAACCGCGCAGACCGTCGGCATGAAGGGCAGCCCAGGACGCACCGTCCCGCTCTCACCCAAGACGGTGCTCGCACTCGCACGCTGGCTGCGGGTGCGGACCCGCTTCGGCACCGACCCCGACCGCGGCCCCCTGTGGATCACCGCCTCCGGTCACCGGCTACAGCCCAACGGCATGTACCAGATGCTCAAGCACCGCACAGTCGAGGCGGGCTACCCGGCCTCCGCCGTCCACCCGCACCTGTTCCGCCACACCGCCGCCCACGAATGGCTGGCCGAAGAAGGCCTGGAATCCGACCTGGTCGAACTCATGGGCTGGAAAGACCCCACGATGGTCTACCGATACACCCGCGCCCACGCCCACGAACGCGCCCTCCGGGCAGCCGCCACCCGCAACTTCGGCGACCGCCACTGAAACCCCACCCCGAACACATCCCATCCGATGACGCCACACCCGCCCAGCGTGCACCGGCCCCGGCCCAGCCACCGAGTCCGTCTCCAGCCTCCGAGCGCGGTCACTCTCGCGAACATTGACCACCCCAGAGATCAACAAGTGGTGTCACGACTCGCGAACATCTGCGGTCACTTCTCACGAACAGAGCCAACTCGAGGTGGCGGCGATCGCCCGGGCCTCGCTGCGCGCGGCGGCGCCGGTCTGCTCGAGGTGGATCAGCCCGGCGTCGGCGTCCGGGCGCAGCGCGGTCCGCAGGTCGGCCGGGCGCGTGGGGTTCACTCTGCGTAACCTAGTTGATCAACACCCCGCAATGCGGATTACGGGGTGTCGATCAACATCCTGGATATGGTGCGCCCCGACCTTCAGTCCGGTCTCGGAGGCCACCGCCGGCGTTCCGGAGCGGCTCGACGACGTGGCAGGTGTTGTCCCGGTGGTGGACGTAGTCCCGGAGACGGTGGACGTCACGTCGTCATCGCTGGCGACGTGTCGCCGTGGCTGCGGGCCGCTGTAGCCGAACCACATCATCTGGCGCGCACCTGAGCGATACGACCCTCATCTGGAGCTCACCCCTGTCCGCCCGCCACACCAGCTGTAGGTGGCGGGCGGACAGCCGGCACCGAGTGGCCGGTGCCGCATGGTCGGTCGGCGTCGCCGGTCTGGGGTGGGCCACCCGCTGTCCCGCGCCGTCGTGCGCAGTCCCAGGATGGTCATGCACGAGGAACACCAGGAGGTCGGCAAGTCGTGCGAGATCTGATCCGCATTCTGGGTGTGGCCAGGCACCTGTGGCCGTACTACCTGACGATGTCGACGCCGGCCGCCACGCCCTGCCCCGGCCGTCACCGCGGCGGGTCATCCCGACCAACGCGGCACCAGCAACTCGAACACCCTGCCGCCAGCCTTGGCCTGCGGGCCCCGGGCGGAAGTAACTTCCGGCAAGAACCGACACCGAGCTGATCATCCTGGCGAAACCTGCCGGTGATCGGCCGCGGATAACGTTCCGGTGTGCAGACCCCCTCCCCCGCCGCACCCGTCGCCGCCTCCCCGGGATCCGGGCGCCTGCTGACCGGGTTCGCCGCCGGGGCCAGCGTCGGGCTGCTCGGCGGGATGATCGGCCTGGGCGGCGCGGAGTTCCGTCTCCCGCTCCTGATCGGGATCTTCGGGTTCGCCGCACTGCAGGCCGTGATCCTGAACAAGGCCCTCAGCCTGGTCGTGGTCGCCGCCGCGCTGCCCGCCCGCCTGGTCGCCGTCCCCTACACCGCGCTGGCCCCTCACTGGACCGTCGTGGTCAACCTGCTGGCCGGCAGCCTGGCCGGCGCCTGGCTGGGCGCCACCTGGGCCACCCGGATGCGCTCGAGCACGCTCTACCGGGTGCTGGCAGGACTGCTGGTCCTGATCTCCGTCGCCCTGGCCGCCAACCACCTGGGCACCGTCTCCGCCGTCGGCCTCGACCCGCTGCCCCGCGCGATCGCCGGCCTGGCCGCCGGAGTGGGCATCGGCGTGGTCGCCGCACTGATGGGCGTGGCCGGAGGGGAACTGCTGATCCCCACGATCATGCTGCTGTACGGAATCGACATCAAACTCGCCGGCAGCCTGTCCCTGGCCGTGTCCCTACCGACCATGCTGGTCGCCTTCGCCCGCTACAGCCGCGACGCCAGCTTCACCGTGCTGCGCACCAACGCCCGGTTCGCGACCGTGATGGCCGCCGGCTCGGTCACCGGCACCCTGCTCGGCGGTCTCCTCCTCGGCCTGGTCCCAGCCGCCGTGCTGATCCCACTGCTGGTCGCCCTCCTACTGGCCTCGGCGGTCAAGGTCTGGCGTCACGAGTAGCCCTGTGCCGACCCGGACCCGGCCGGGGCACCGGTGCGAGGACGACGCCGATCCACCCCATCACGTTATCGACCTGTCCGGGAGGCTGCTCATGGCCGATGATCGACCGATGCAGGTTCAGGTCGTGTACTTCGACGGGTGTCCGAACTGGCAGGTCGCCGCCCAGCGGCTGCAGGCCGCATTGGAGGTCACCGGACACGGTGATGCCCGGGTCGAGCTCGTCCGGGTCAGTTCGCCCGGGTCAGTTCGCCCGGGTCAGTTCGCCCCACGAGGCTGCCGAGGCCCGCTTCGTCGGGTCACCGACCCTTCTGGTCGAGGGCAGGGACCTGTTCCCCGGCGCGGCGCCGACCACGCAACTGGCCTGCCGGTGTACCCAGGCCCACAGGGCCTGAGCGGATCCCCGACGTTCGAGGCGTTGGCGGCGGCCCTGGCCGATCTGTCTCCCGACGACGCCACGAGCATCACGCCGTGAACTACACACGATGCCGTCCCCCTGCCGGAGATGGCCACGGAACAACGGGCCGGGGCCTCAGCCGCGGTCGCTGCGAACGCCCGCTGCACACCCCCCGCGCGGTGCGAAGCGGTGGTCAAAGCGTGATGGCCGGTTCGACGTCGTTCCTGGCCCGCGCCAAGTAGCGCTGAAGATTCACCGCCACTTACCGTTGAAGGTCACACTCCAACCTGTGATCTTCAGCGCCACCTGGCACTGTCACTATCAGGCTTGAGGTGCCGGTAGACCGAGCAGTAGTGGACACGGAGGCCGGCGACCGGCGCGCGGGCTCCTCGCCGGGCATCTGGCGGCGCCTGTCGCGTCGGCTACATATCGATCTCGGTGTGCTGTGGCCCGGGACGGGCGGTGAGGTATGCCTCGAGGTCAGGCTTCCCCGGGTGATCCAGGACGTGCTGGACCCAGGCATCACGCTCATGTGCGATGACGGGCAACTCCCACACGCACCCGATGGCACCGGTGGTCACGGGCACCCACCGGTGGGGCTGATCCAGTGGAGAGGTGAGGTAACGCTGGACCAGGTCGACGCCGCCACACCACTGGTTGATCTGCAGGAAGCAGGCCGGCCGGGCTTCGTGGACGATCGTGAAAGCCACCCAGGCCGACTGGTCCGTTCCAGACACGGATGACATCTGCGCAGCCCGCAGCACAGTGACCGCGGCGGCGTCCGCGGCCTCGATGACAGCGGGTCGGGGTCCGTCCGCAGCGACGGAGATCCCGAACCTCTTCACCCGCCACTTCCCCAACGAGGCCACCCCGAGGAAGCCCACGGGCCTGCCCACGAACCCTGAACCAGTCGAGACCATGCCGAGATCCTGCACGAGGACACCCGACACCGCAGTCAGGTACCGCCATCTACCTCTGAAGATCACAAGCCTCACCGTATGAGCGAGGGGCGAAGGATCAAGCGGTTCATCACTACGACCTGACCGCAGTGCGGCCGCACCGTCGACCTGGCGCCGAGCCGACTGACTGACGACGGGCAGTCCGAGATCAGAACCTGCCCTGACCGCGGCAAGGAAGTTCCCAGCAGCAGCTGGTTCCAGGCGCCCCCGCGGGACGACGAGAGCGGCGACATCGGCCCCTGCTGAACCGCCCGGCCCGGCTGGGGTAGCCCCAGCCGGCAGGCCGCACCCCCAACGCTAGGGGCGGAGCCATGCGTGCGCCCGACACTCCCGCGACGGGTCGACCACGAACAGGCGGCGACCCGGCTGCGGGGTGCGGATCACGATTCGCTCCTGACGGTTGCCGGGGAACACCACCAGAGGCACGTCGATCAGCCAGGCCATATCCAGCCCATGCCCGGGCGGCAGGACCCGGAACCCGCGGGCGGCGTACCAGTCGGCCAGCTCGGGTCGCTCGATCTGTCCGTAGAGGTCACCGTTGCGGGCCGTGGCCAGCATCGCGGCCTGGGCCAGCATCGCGGTGCCCAGGCCCGCGCCGCGATGGCCGGGATCGACGGCGACCGCCCGCAGACGCCCCAGCTGCATCGTCAACAGCATCACCGGTTGCTCGCCCACGCCAGCGTTGACGGCATTGGCCACGACATTGCCCGGCATCCCGGTCAGGCACAGGCCGACCGGTCCGGGGTGATCCGGGTGTGTCGCCACGACGGGCGCCATCGAGGCCAGAGCGACCTGCATCAGGCCGTGGACCCAGTGCTCGGCCAGTGCCCGCAGACCGTGGTCGCCGTCCTGCAACACACGGGTGGCGATCGCGCCAGCCAACCCGTCGTCGACGGCCTGGGCTTCGGCGTCGTCCAGCTCGACGTCGACGCCAGCCAGCCTCGCCAACCGGGCGACGTCGGCGCCCTCCCCTGGGCGAGCCAGGCGCACGGTGTACCCGCCCGGCACCTTGATCCCGGACAGCAACCCCACCTGCCGCGCATAGACCGACCGCTCACCGACCGACCGCCCCTGCCTCGCCCGACGCCCGCTCATCGCAACAACCCCCGGAGATCATCCATATCCGTACTGTGACATACGGGTCCGACAAACCATCCCATACAGGGCCCTATGGAGTGCGACGAACCGTGCCAAGATTCGCATTGTGGACAACGTGGTGTGCCGTCGGGACAGCGTGCTCGAAGTCGTCGCGATGATCAAGGGGGTGATCGAGGGCATGAGCGGGATCGCCCCGGACGACGTGCGCGCCGGGATCGTGCGCGCCGACCTGGAGACGGTCCGGCAGGTCCTGCGTCCTCTCCAGGAACTGATCGATACGAGCCCCCAGCACGGTGACGCCCACTGCCGTGAGGAATGGCACAGGACCATGCGCAGCCTCGTCCTCGGACCGCCCGGGCTCCGCGGGTAGGACGTCGCAGGGCGACCGGGGGTATCACCTGCAGCCAGTCGGCCGACGGAGTGGACCTGCTCGACGACCTCGGCGCTGGCCAGGGAGGCGTACTCGCTGGCGGGATGTCGCTGGCGGGATGTCGCTGGCGGCGATCTTCCGCCCAGCCCCATGGGCGGACTCGCAGAGGATCATCCGGCGCGCTCCAGGTTCTTCTTGTGGCGGCTTCTTGAGCGCATTCGGTACGTCCGAACACCCGAGCGCCAGCGAGGTACCAAGGTCGGTCAATTCCCGTTACAGACCTGGTCAGGTGGCAGATTGGCCGACGGCGAGGCGCACGGGCCAGACGTCCGTCTCAGCGCTTCTTCCTCCGGAGGAGCCTGGCCAGGTGCATGCGAGCGCTGTGTCGTCGTGCCGCTGACTCTGCCAGGCGTCGTCGTTC
>JAUPKM010000138.1 GCA_030837445.1 Actinomycetota bacterium | reverse complement strand
TACCTGCCGGGTGAACTGCTGCCGGCGGGCGCTGAGCTGATCCAGCTGACCGATGATCCGGCGGCGGCGGCCCGCGCTCCGATGGGTGACGCCTATCTGTCGGATCCGCGCGCTGCGCTGGCGCTGATCACAGCAGCCGTGCCCGGACCGGCTGCCGATCCGTTGGTGCCGGGACCCGGACCCTTGGCGGCGCCGGGTTCATCACCGCTTAGTGCGGGTGATGTTTTCAGTGCGGTGGCGGACTGTCTGCCTGAGGATGCCGCGATAGTCAACGAATCGCCGTCGAACCTCAGTGTGATGCTGCGCCATTGGCGGCCCAGTCAGCCCCGCAGCTACTTTTTCTCGGGCAGTGGCGGTCTTGGTTTCGGTACCGCTGCGACGGTCGGGGTGCAGTTGGGAATGCCGGAGCGTCGGGTGCTCGGCGTGCTTGGAGACGGCTCCCTGCACTACTCGGTTCAGGCCCTCTACACGGCGGCGAGAGAGCAGGTGCCCGCCACCTTCCTGGTACTGCGAAATAGGCAGTACGGGATCCTGAAGTGGTTCGGCCTGCTCGAGAAGGCCCCGCAGGTGCCGGGTCTGGATCTGCCGAACCTGGATGCCGAGAAGATCGCTGAGGGCTACGGGGTGCGGGCGCGGACAGTGGCTGACTCCGAGTCGCTGCGGGACGCTTTGACTGAGGGCTTGGGCGGAGATATTCCGCGCCTCATCCAGGTCGACATCGACCAGGCCACCGACGTCATGTGAGGCCCGCAACCGCCACCCTTCCGGCGATTTTGGAGTTGTCGGCGGGGCGGGTGTCGGTGGCCGGGCGGCAGCGACGATGATTCACCTCATGCTGGCTGCCGAGGATCAATCCGCCCGGACCCTTTTCGCTGTCTATGTGCGTCCGGAGGGACGCCGCGGCGAGATCAACTTCTACCCGGATGAGGCCGCGGCCGTGGCTGATGTCGGTCCCGGTATGCCGCCCGGCGTGCTCACCCATGGTGACACCTACGTGGAGTACATCGGCGAAGCGCTGCTGTTCGCGCCCGCGGATTGGCCGCTGATCGGTGTCGATCAGGATTTCCTGGTGCAGTTGCAGGCGGGTGACCGGGAGATCTTCGTGGCGCTGACCTCCTCGGAATCCCACGTGTTGAAGCTCCAGCTCGGCGTCGAGAAGGCCTCGGATTCCGCCGCAACCCAAGTCGCAACCGAGGACGCGGAGACCCCAGCGGCACCGGCGGGGGAAGCCGTCGAAGCGCCGGCCGAAGTGACCGGGACACAGCCCTGTCTGGTCTGGTTTGCGGATGGCCGCAGCGCGCTGTTCGCAGACGGGCCGGACGCGGGCGGTCAGGAGTTGCCGACCACGTTGGCGCGCGGAGAATTCGGCGACGAGGCCACCGGCGACCGAATGGTCGTGTCGCTGCTGCGCGATGGTTGGGTGCCGTTGGTGGATGACACCCATTCCTGGCGGGAGTTCGGTGAGGTATGGGTGCTGAACATCCAACCGCGGGTCGTGGACGACACTGAACAGTTCCTCGCTCGATACACAGCGCACGACCGCACACTGGTGGTCACCCGGTCCGCCACAGATACCGGGCAAGCCGAGGAGCACTTGCAGTTTCTGGCGGACAGGCTCGACCGCGACTTCGATGTTCTGACCAACGCGCTGCAGCGAGCGGGCTGGCAGGTGGACCCCGGCTCCCAGGTTGCCGCAGCTCTCACGACCCAGCCGGAACTCAGCGAGAGTCCTGGTTGGTACCCGGTGGAGAGCGACGACGGTATCGAGTGGGTCGCAGCCTTGGCGTTTCGCGGATGAACCCTCTCGCCGTGCTGCCTTCCACAGACCTGACTTCGGATTGGGTCCTCAGATGCGGGCGATAGTCGCGGACCTGTCGACGCCCAGGTACCTCTGGACGGCGGCCGCCCAGAAGCTTCCCGCCGGCCGCGGTTCGAATGCCGGCTGGGGGCGTGGTGGTCTACTTCGGCTAGTCGAAGATGCGCCAGAGCCGGCGCTACCGAAGGCGCCGGGCTGGCTGCGTCTCCGTCCCGAGTTGGCCGGAATCTGCGGCAGCGATATGGCAGTCGCGCATGCCAAGTCCTCCTTCGTGCTCAGTGCCTACTACCGGGCGCAGCTGCAGATCCCCGGGCACGAGATCGTCGCGGTCGTTGAGGAGGTCGGGCCGGGGGTCAGCCATTTCTCGGCCGGCGATCGGGTCGTGGTTGACCCGGTGCTGTCGTGTCGTCATCGGGGTTTCGAACCAGGGTGTCGCAGTTGCGCGGAAGGGTATCCGTACGTCTGCGAGCGGTTCGACGAACCCGGGCTGTCCGGGTGTTCGTCGCCGACGCTGGGCTTTGATGCCGCCCTCGGCGGCGGTTGGGGAGAGTCGTTCGTCGGCCACCAGTCGCAGTTGTATCCGGTGGCCGGTATCCCTTCTCGGCGGGCCGTGCTGGCCGAACCGGCGTCGATCGGACTGCACGCCGCCCTGCAGTGGCGGCGGCGCGGGGATCGGGTGGTCGTAATCGGCCCGGGAACGATCGGGCTGCTGGTGACCGCTGCCCTCCGGATGCTGCATCCTGATCTCGACATCGCGGTGGTGGCCCCGGATGACTTCGGGGCCGGGCGGGCTCTGAGTGCCGGTGGGAGTCGGACCCTGCCTGCGGGTTCGGCGGCAGTTGAGGCATTGGCGGACTCGGACGGTGGTCGGGTCCTGCGGCCACGGATGACCAAGACCGGAATCCTCGAGCGCGGTGTCGACGCGGTGTTCGACTGTGTCGCGTCAGCTGCGACCATCGATCTCGCATTGCACCTGCTCCGGCCGACCGGAATGTTGGTCCTCGTCGGTGGTGCCGGCAGCCAGCAAGTTGACTGGTCGCTGGTCTGGAATCGGCAGTTGACGGTGCAGGGCACCATCAACTTCGGCCCGGAGCCGACACTCGGCGGTGTCCACACAATGGCCCGGGTGGTGGAGTGGCTGGCCGACGATCGCTACCCGGTGGACGGAATCGTCACTCACACCTTCGGCCTGGACGACTGGCGGCTCGGCCTGCGCAGCGCAGCGGCAGGTCCGCGAGCCGGGTCGGTGAAGACGACCCTGCGCCCAAACCCGTCGATACCGCTGGTCGACTAGTGGCGCGTGAAGATTGACAAGGAATTCTTTACTGGTCATGATCCTGAATACTGCCCGCGGCCAACTGCCCGCGGCAATTTGACTCCTGGAGGTTCCGCCGTGTCTGGAAAGCGACTGCTCGTTCTCGGTGCCCTGTCCACCTGTCTGCTGGCGGCGGGTTGCAGTTCGGGGACGCCGACCGTCAGCCAGACTGATGTCGAGACGCAGGTCAAGGAGGCGCTCGCCAAGCAGGTCGGTCAGACCCCCAAGTCGATCTCCTGTCCCAGTAGCCTCGCTGCCACCGTCGGAGCCACTCAGCGTTGCACGCTGACCACTGATGATGGTGCCACCCTCGGGTTGACCGTCAAGGTGACATCCGTCGACAACGGCACCGCCAAGTTCTCGGTGGAGGTCGACAGCGCCTCGCCAGCGCCGGGTGCTGCCAGCTCCGAACCCATGACCGAAGGCGCCACCGACGCTCCCGAAGAGGGCGCCACTGACGCTCCCGCCCAATAGGCCCGCCCTCGTGCTGCAACACGGTCCGGGCATCGTCATCACCGGGGCGGGGCACGGGATCGGCCGTGCCCTGGCCCGGCGCATGACCGCCGAAGGGGCGCGGGTGGTGGTCAACGATCTAGACGCGCACGCCTGCGAGGCGGTCGCTACGGAGGTAGGTGCGATCGCGGCGCCAGGTGACGCTGCCGATTCGGAGGGAGTGGCCGACCTCGTCGCCCGCTCCCACGAAGCGCTCGGCGGGATTGACATCTTCTTCGCCAACGCCGGGATCGAAACCGGCGGCCGCGATTCCGACGAGGATTGGCAGCGGTCCTGGGACGTCAACGTGATGTCCCATGTCCGAGCCTTCCGGGAATTGGCTCCTGCTTGGCTGCAGCGCGGCGAGGGTCGGTTCGTCGCCACCGTGTCGGCCGCGGGCCTGTTGACGATGCTGGGGGCAGCGCCCTACGCGGCCACCAAACACGCAGCTCTTGCACACGCAGAGTGGCTCAGTGCCACCTACGGGGATCGCGGGATCACCGTGCAGTGCCTCTGTCCGCAAGGAGTGCGGACCAGGATGGTCCGGTTGGATACCGCCGAAGGTCAGGTCATTCTCGGTCCGACCCTGATCGAGCCAGAGGACGTCGCTGACACCGTAGTCGCCGCGCTTGCGGACGACCGATTTCTGATCCTGCCCCACCCCGAGGTTCAGACGTACTACGAACTGCGGGCGAGGAACACCGACAAGTGGCTGCGGGGGATGCGCGAGGTGCAGCGCCGGGTCGATGAACACGTGGCCGGGACCATATCCGACGGGTGAGTGGCCATCGGCGCGCCGGATGGGCGATCCTGACCCAATGACCGAGGACGCGATCGTGGTCGGGTCTGTTCGGATCCCGCAGTCTGAGCTTCGGTGGCGGTTCTCCCGGTCCTCCGGTCCCGGCGGGCAGAGTGTCAACACCACGGATTCCCGGGTGCAATTGGAGTTCGATGTCGCCCGCTCGGCCGCGCTACCCGAGCACCTCCGGCGAAGGGCTCTAGGTCGACTCGAATCGCAGTTGGTTACTGGCCGACTGATAATCGTGGCGTCCGAACACCGGTCACAATGGCAGAACAGGCGAGCGGCGCAGTTGCGGTTGGCCCAACTGTTGGCCGCCGCCACTGCGGCGCCGCCGCGACGGCGGCGGCAGACGAAACCCACGCGTGCCTCGACCGAGCGACGGATGCGGGCGAAGAAGGGTCGCAGTCGGACGAAGCGGCTGCGCGGCAGGGTGCAGGACGGGGATGCGAGTTGAGTTCCCGGCCAACCTGGCGGAGGTTGCGGTCAGATCGCGGTAACGTTCAGACTTCACCCGAGACAGTTTCAGGAGCCCCGATGAACGGTATCCAGGTCGCCCGCCGCAATCCCAGAATTGTGGTCGCCTTGGCGGGCACGGTCACAGCCGCGGTAGCCCTCGCTGCCTGCTCTGCCGGGACAGGCTCGAGCGCCGCCTCGTCATCGGTGGCCACGCCGTCCGCGTCCGCGTCTGCGTCGAGTAGCGGGGAGTCCGGCAAGGAGGCGCACTGGTCCTACGCGGGATCCGACGGTCCGGCCGCCTGGGGGTCGCTGTCGAACGCCTTTGAAGAGTGCCAAATCGGCCAGGCTCAGTCGCCGATCGACGTCCAGGATCCGGTCCAGCAGACGGCTCCAGCACCCCAGCCCGACTACCGGCCCGCGGTGTCGGCGATCGTCGACAATGGCCACTCGATCGAGGCGACACCCACCGTCGCCGCCGGCGACCTGGATGTCGCCGGTGAACCGTTCTCGCTGAAGTACATGCACTTCCACGCCCCTTCCGAACATACGATCAACGGCAAGTCGTTCCCGTTGGAGATGCACTTCGTCAACAAGACACCCGAAGGGGCCGCCACGGCCTTGGGAGTGATGGTTGAACCTGGCGCGGTCAACCCCGCCTGGCAACCGCTGATCACGGCGATGGCCAACGTTAAGTCCGGCGCGCCGGTGACCGCGCCGTTGCCTTGGAACAGCATGGCGCCGACGAAGTTTCGGGCGTACAACTACCCGGGCAGTCTCACCACTCCGCCGTGCACCCAACCGGTGGATTGGTACCTGGTGGACCAGCCCATCACCATGAGCTCGGCCCAGATCGCGGCCTTCACTTCGCGGTATTCGAACACCAACCGGCCGGTGCAGCCGGTGAATGGGCGGACGATCCTGCTCACCGGGTCGAACTGAGCAACAGGCCTACTAGCCGCCCCGTCTGGGTTCCCGACCCAGCATCCAGGCGATCACGCCGGCCCCGGCGATCAGCGGAAGCGCGGCCACGAACTGGTCGGCGAAGACGATGGCCGCCGCGGCCGTCAGCATCGCGGCCGCCAGCACGGCGATCACCAGCCACCACCGGATCGGCCGAGATGGCCCGGGATCGCGGTAGTCACCGACATCGTCCAGCCGAGAGTGCGCCCGGCCCCCGGCGCCGGTAGCGCCGGGCTGGCGAGTGGTTCCAGGTGGAGTTCCGGTTTGAGCTGGAGCGGTAGCGTCGGTCGACGGTGACGATGCGGGGCGGACGTCGGTCGCGCGGTCGTATCGGAGCCTCTCGGTGGGATCACTGAGCACGCGGTAGGCGACCTCCAACTGCTGGAAATCGGCGACGGTGCCACCGGAGTCGGGATGTGTCAGTTTGGCCGCCTGCTTCCAGGCGTCCGCCACTTCGGTTCCGGAGGCGTCCCGGTTGACCCCGAGGATCTGATATAGATCTCGGTCCGTGTTCTCCCAGAGCTCTCGACGAGCCACGGTCAGCCACCCACCTTTCGAGATCTAGTGTCGCATCGGCTGGCACTCGACCTCAGAATTGCCGGCTGGCTCCGCCGTCGATGGTCAGCAGGGTGCCGGTGAGGTAGCTCGCCCGGGGTGACAGTACGAACGCGGCGAGGGAGCCGAACTCAGCTGCCTCTCCGTAGCGTCCCAGTGGGATGCTCGCCTCGATGGTTCGTCGAACCTCGGCAGGGTCGCCCGCGCGGGCATCGAGTGACGCGACCCGGTCGGTGCCGAACCGACCCGGGGCGATCGAGTTGACCCTGATCCCTCGGCCTCCGAACTCGTCGCCCAGTTGTTTGGTCAGGCCAGCCAGACCGGGTCGTAGGCCGTTGGACACTGCCAGATCGGGTATCGGGGCCCGGGCCGAAGTCGACAGCACCAGCAGGATGGCGCCGGACGTGCCGGTGTTCGGTCCGGACGAGTTCGGTAGCACCTGGCTCAGTGTCCGGGTCAGCCGGAGGGGACCGAGGAAAGTGGCCTCGAAACCTGCCCGCCACAGGTCGTCCGTGGTCTCCAGAGCTGAGCCCGGCGGAGGTCCCCCGACGCTGATCAGGGCGCCGTCGAGGCGGCCGAAGTGGGCCCGCGCAGCACTGACGATAAGCTCTGCGGCCGTCGCATCTGCGAGGTCAGCGACGATGCCGACAGCGGCTTCCGAGCCCAGTTGCTCGACCGTCTGGGCGACCCGATCGGCCGACCGGGCCACAATGGCGACCTGCGCTCCTTCGGCCACCAGGGCGCGGGCACCCGCAAGGCCGAGGCCGCTCGAGCCACCCGTCACTACGTACGTTCGCTGTTTGATTCCAAGATCCATGGGCCCATTCTGCCTGCCGAAACAGTGCTCCGTTGCGGGGACAACTGCCTAGGGTGGCAAGGGTGAGGTTTCGTCACCCGACATCAGCTGGCACGTGTGCCCCCCACCGCGCCGTGCGGCCGTGACCTCGCCACCGGATCCGCGCCGATGGTGGGCACTCGGAGCGATGTGCCTGGCCATCTTCCTGGTTGCGGTGGACGGCACCGTCCTGAGTCTTGCCACCCCCAGCATCGTCGAGGATCTGCACCCCACGGCCACGCAGGTGCTGTGGATCGGGGATATCTACTCGTTTGTACTTGCGGGTCTGCTTGTGACGATGGGCAATGTCGGTGATCGCTTCGGTCGCAAGAAGTTGCTGCTGATCGGCGGCACTCTGTTCGCGATTATCTCGATCCCGGCGGCGTTCGCACCCAATGCGGAGATCCTGATCCTGATGCGGGCCCTGCTGGGTGTTGCCGGGGCGACCTTGATGCCTTCGACGTTGGCACTGATGCGCAGCACTTTCCACGACCCGAAGGAACGCACCTTCGCGGTGGGAGTCTGGAGTGCCATGGGCGCGGCCGGGGCAGCTGCCGGTCCGTTGGTCGGTGGCATCCTGCTGGAGAACTTCTGGTGGGGATCTGTGTTCCTGCTCAACGTTCCGATCATGGCTCTTGTGCTGCTGATCGGCTACCCAGCACTTCGGGAGTCTCGCGACCCCAACCCCGGTCCGCTGGATCCGCTATCGGTACTGCTGTCCCTGGTCGGCATCCTCGGTCTCATCTTCGCAGTGAAGGAGATGGCCACCCGCGGGCTCGAACCGGAGTACCTAGTTGTCGGCACGCTTGGCGCGCTGGCCATCGGCTGGTTCATTCGACGCCAACGTACTCTCGAGTACCCGTTGATCGATGTCCGGCTGTTCAGCAACTGGCCCTTCACCGGCGCAGTGCTGGGGATGATCCTGTCGGTTTTCGGACTCGCGGGGTCGCTGTTCTTCTTCTCCCAGTACCTGCAGTTCGTGAAGGGTCTCAGCCCGTTGCAGGCTGGCCTGTTCGAGTTGCCCGCCACCATGGCGGCGCTGGTCGCCGCGTTGGTGGCAGGCCGATTGATGAGATCGTTTGGTCGGGGGCCGTTGACCGGGATCGGTCTGTTGATGATCGGCGGCGGGATGGCTGCGGTGGCGCTGCTATTGGACAACCCGCACTTCTTGGTGTTCGCGGTGCCGCTGATGATGATCGGGGCCGGCGATGGGGTTGCCCTGACGGTGGCGTCGGATACCATCCTCACCGTCGCCCCGAAGGACCGGGCCGGCGCAGCGTCGGCGGTATCGGAGACCGGCTACGAGCTGGGCACCGCGCTGGGCATCGCACTCCTCGGCAGCATCCTGACGGCCGTCTATCAAGCGCAGTTGCGGCTGCCGCCGGGCCTTGATGCTGCCGTCACCACAGCCGCCATCGAGTCACCGGGCGGCGCCTACGAGGCGGCTCCCAAGCTCCCCGATCCGGTGGCCGCGGAACTCACGGAGGCGGCTCACCAGGCCTTCTCGGCCGCGATGACCCTGACCACTCTGGTCGGGGCGGCGATCTTGGTGGTGGGCGCCTTCGTGGCCTGGTATCTACTGCCGGGCAAAGTCGATCCGGTGGTCGAACTAGCGCCACGTCCGTGATCGTCAGTCACCGATTCGCGGCCGCCGGGTGGACCCAGCTGGCCGAACGGACCCGGTCAGGTAATGCTCGGCGGTACTCGGCCGCCCGAAGAGCCAGCCCTGTCCGTGCAGCCAGCCGGCCGCGGCCACCCGGCGCGCCTGCTGAGGAGTCTCGATCCCCTCGGCGACGGTAAGCAGCCCGAGCCCGTCGGCGAGGCCAGCCAGGCCGTCGGCGATTCGATAGGCGGCGGAGGACGGGTCCGCCAGGGCAGCTGTAAACGACCGGTCGAGTTTGAGTCCGGTGAGCGGAAGGTCGCGAAGGTGGGCGAGGGTGGAGTAGCCGGTGCCGAAATCGTCGGCCCACAGGCCGAGACCGGCATCGATCAACTCCACCAGTCTGGTGCCACCCGGGCCCTGCAGCTGCGCCAAGCTGGTCTCCGTCAACTCAAGGTCCAGTCGTCCGGGGTTTCGCCGGTGCAAGTCCAGCACCAGATCGCTGAATTCGGGAAACTCCCTCGAGGAGAGGTGTGCGCCGGAGACGTTGATGGCTACCCGTTGGCCAGCGGGCAGTAGTTCTGCGAAGGCCGCGGCCTGTTCGGCCGCGATCATGCTGATCCGGTGGATGAGCGGCAGGTCGGATTCGGCCGTCTCGATCCAGTCGCCGGCCGGCATCACCCCCCGTTCGGGATGGTTCCAGCGCGCCAGCGCCTCGTATCCGAACGTGTCCAGCGTCTCGAGGGTGACGATCGGTTGGAACCACATCTCGAACTGCCCGACGTCTTCGGCGAATGCGGAGCGGAGTTGTTGCAGCAGCAGGAGTCGGTCCCGGGTCCGGGTGTGGAACGAGTCATCGAAGGACTGCCAGCGACGGCCTCCTTCCCGTTTGGCCTGGGCTAGGGCCGCGGTCGCGTTGCGCAGCACTGTCGCTGCGCTGGCATCCCGGGTCCCGACTGCTACCCCGATGCTGGCGGCAGTGCGCACGAGATAGCCAGACACGGTCAGGTCGGCTTCCGCCGACGACATGATCTGCTCGACCAACCGGCGAATGTGCCGGTCGGGATTCCGGGCGGTGAGTGGGATACCGACGACGAACTCGTCCCCTCCGAGACGACCGACGTGGCCCGCAGGGGTCGCCGCCATCTCCAACCGACGGGCGATCTGGGCCAGCACCTCATCTCCTACGGTATGTCCGTAGACCTCGTTCACGACTTTGAATTTGTCTAAATCAATGTC
>JAUPKM010000137.1 GCA_030837445.1 Actinomycetota bacterium | reverse complement strand
GGGAGGAGTCCGGATCAGTCGGCGGCGTTCGTGGCCGCTGCTGGGTGCTGGATCCGATCGATGGCACGGCCAACTACCTACGCGGGGTGCCGATCTGGGCGACTCTGATAAGCCTGGTTGTGGACGGGGTTCCAGTGGTTGGGGTGGCGTCGGCGCCAGCCCTGGGTCGGCGCTGGTGGGCCCATCCGGGCGGGTCGTGGACCTCGGATGTGGACGGTAGCCTGCGACAGCTCCGAGTGTCCGCGGTGACCGACATGGCAGACGCATCGGTCTCCTACTCTGATTTCCTAGGCTGGCCGGCGGTGGCCGAGGATTCGCTGGCCCGGTTGACCGATGGGGTGTGGCGGACCCGTGGCTACGGTGATTTCTGGTCCCACCTGTTGGTGGCCGAGGGGGCGGTGGATGTCGGTGCCGAGCCGGCTCTGATGCCGTGGGACGTCGCGGCCCTGGTGCCGATTGTTGAGCAGGCGGGCGGCCGCATCACCGGTGTCGATGGCGGGTCGGTGCTGCGGATCGTCGGCGACGACCTGCTGGTCAGCTGCGGCGCGCTCAGCACCAACGGGCCGCTGTCGGGCCCGGCCGTTGCGCGGATCCTCGGCGCTAGGGAAGGCAAGGACTCCGGACGCTAAGGCGCAGCGGCGCCGGTGCCGGTGGGGTCCATCGGCCGTTCCTCGCCGGGGTTTCGCGGGGTGGTCTGTACCCAGAAGCGACCGACCGCATAGAGCACAGATACCACCGGCACTGCCACCACCGCACCCACGATGCCGGCGAGCACCGTGCCAGCCGCCACCGACAGGGCAACCGCCAGCGGGTGGATGCTCACGGCACGAGCCATCACCAGCGGCTGCAGCACATGCCCCTCGAACTGTCCGATCAGCGCGATCATCACGATCACGCCAAGGGCCACCAGCGGGCCGTCGGCCGCCAGCGCCACAATCGCAGCGACGATCATCGCGATCGGCGCACCGACGATCGGGATGAAGGAGCCGAAGAACACCAGTAGCGCAAGCGGCAGGGACAGTGGCACGCCCAGGATGGTCAACCCGATGCCGACCAGCACCGCGTTGGTGGCAGCGACCACCAGGATCCCGCGGGTATAGCCAGCGAAGGTATGCCAGGCGACATGACCCGAACCGTCCACTCGCGGGCGCTGTCGCTTACCGACCAGCATCAGGATCCAGTCCCAGATCTGGGCACCGCCAGCAAGGAAGAAGATGGCCGCGAAGATCGCCAGGAACATCCCGGTGAGTCCCTCCACCAGGGTGCCCGCACCACCGATCGCGCGGGAGGCAAGGTCGCCCTGGTTCGTGGTGATCCAGGTGCGAAGCTGGCCCGTGTACTCGGTGATCCGGTTCGAGTCCCAGTGCAGTGGACCTTGCCGCAGCCAGTCCTCGATCTCGGTGATGCCGTTGCGGAACTGAGAGGCGAGCGTGGGTGCCTGGCCGGCTACCTCGGCCCCGATGAAGGTGAAGATGCCCAGCACTCCGAGGATGACGATCAGCAGACCCAGAGCCACCGCGAGGGCCCGCGGCATCACCCGGTCGAGCAGATTGACCAGCGGCCCCACCAGGGCTGTGATGACCAGCCCCACGAACATCGAGATCGCCACGAACTCCAGTCGCGCCATCAACCGCAGCGCGAAGAAGCACAGGGCACCGACCACCAGTAACCGCCAGCTGTAGGCGGCGGCCACTCGCAGACCGCGGGGCACCTCGTCCTCATGCACGCTGCCGATCCTGCCACTAACGCCCTGGTGAGGGTCAGTGACGTGCTCAGGTTCGGCGCCGCAGTCGCATTCGCAGTCCACCCTTGGGTTTCAGCATCACCAACGGCTGCGGCCGCGCAGGCGCCGGATCGGTCGATGCCAGCCGCCAGCGACGGCTGGCCATCGACAGCAGCAGCGCCCCCTCTGCCCTGGCCATCTCCCGGCCGATACATAGCCGTGGTCCGGCGCCGAACGGGATGTAGACGCCTGTCTGCGGCGACGGGATGCCCGCAAGGAACCTGCCAGGATCAAAATCCTCGATGCTGGGGTCACCCTGATCGTGTCGGTGTACGAGGTAAGGACTGATGATCACCAGTGAACCCGCAGGCAGCCTATGGCCGAGGATCTCATCGGCCACCAACGACTTCCGGGTGATCAGCCAGCCGGGCGGGTAGAGCCGCAGCGCTTCATCGAACACCGCGTGGGCCCAGGGAAGGTGCGGCAGGTCATCGAAGCCAGGGCGTTGGTCTGAACAGCGCGCCTCGGCCTCCGCGGCAAGCCGGTCGGCGGCTGAGGCGTCCTTTCCCAGCAAATACCAGGCCCAGGTCAGGGCACTCGCCACGGTCTCATGGCCAGCCACGATGAACGTGACAATCTGATCTCGCAACTCCGATTCGCCCAAGTCCGAGACTGCGAGTAACCAGTCGAGCATGTCGACCGGTTCGGCTGGCGTCGGTTGGGCACGCCGGGCTGCCAGAATCTCCGCTACCGCTTTGTCGAGGCGGGCAACCGCCCGGTTCAGTCGAAGATTGCCAGGGGTCGGCACCCAGGTCGGCGGTGCCAGCGGATTCCGCGCCCGGGCGACCACCTCGTGTAGACCCTGTTGGGTGGCGGCCACCAAGACCTCGGATTCGCCGCGCAGGTCCGCCCCGAACAGCGACGCGCCCACGATCTCCAGCGCAGTTCGCATCATCTCGTCGTCGACGTCGACGACGGCACCGTCGCCGAGGTCGTCCCAACGTGCCAGCATCCGCTCGACCGCAACCCCCGTGTGATCGACCACGGACCGGACCGACCGCGGGTGGAAGGCGGGCTGGACGAGTTTGCGCTGCCGCCGCCAGGCCTCGGTATCGGCGGCCAACAACCCCTCCCCGGTGACCAGTGCCAGCCGCGAGTACTGCACGGTGGCCTTCCCATAACCACGGTGGTTGGCCTGCAACACCCGGCGGACGCCGTCGGGGTGGGTCACCAGAAAGGTCGGCGGCTTCGGAATCGGGAACTGCACGACATCGCCGTACTTCCGCCACGACCACTCGAGGAATGCCAGCGGATCGGTGCGAATGGTGTCGAAGGCCGAAAGCATCTCTCTGCCTGTTGGACCTGGTGCGGTCACCGGTGTCCAGCCGTGCCGCTGCCCAGTAGCCATTCCACCACCCTAGTTACCTGGGTGGACGTGGCCGGCTGGCCGGATCAAGTGAATCGGATTCAGGACCCCTGCCGCACCTTGATGGTGGGATCGGAGCCGGGAGCCAACGTCAGCACCACCGGGCGCCCACTGTCCCGGGTGGTGCCCGGGGGTGGATTCATCGCCGTCACGTAGCCGGCGGGCAACGGCTGCCCGGCCGGCGCAGTTTTCGGCGCTATCTGCACGCGGAAGCCAGCCGAAGTCAACATCCCGGCCGCCGTGTCCAGCGGAAGTCCCACCACGTTCGGTACCGCCACCGATGGCAACGGCGGCTTGTCAGCGCCCGGGAAGCCGACCACCGGCACGCCCGCGTGGATAGCCTCCATGGTCGACTTCCAGATGGGACCTGGCACCAACCCGCCGTAGACTTCCGGGAACTCCTCCCCATAGGCGGTGACATCGAATAGCGGGTTGCTGGGCCCACCGCGAGGGTCGCCGACCCATACTGCCGTGGCATATTGCGGCGTGGCGCCGGCGAACCAAGCCGCGTGGAACTCTCCGGCCGTGCCGGTCTTGCCCGTGGCGGGTCTGCCCAACGTCATCGCCTTGCCGGTACGACCCTCATCCGGCCCGTCGATCACACCGGTGAGTACCGTGTTCACCTCGGCAGCGACGGCCGGGTCTATCGTCTGCTGGCAATCAGGTTCGGCAATCGGAAGTTTCTGGCTTCCGTTGCGCTCCAGCGAGATCACTCCCACCGGGTCACAGCGAACCCCGCCAGCCGCCAGCGTCGCGTACACCGACGCGACCTGCAGCGGTGAGGTGTCGAAGTCACCTAACGTCAGGGCAGCATCCTTGCTGGTCACAGCCTGTGGACCTTCAGTGCGGATGCTGCTCATGCCGAGGCGCTGTGCCATCTCGGCCACCGGCAGCACGCCGGTCTGCTCGATCAGGTGGACGAAGAACGTATTGGTGGACCGCCATGTGGCTTGCCGGGCATTCATCAGACCGCCGGGACCGTCTCCGGCGTTGGTGAAGCCGCCCTCCGGTGCGTTCAAACCCTCCGGGGTGTAGGCGGGGGGCGCCTCCCAGAGATTGTCTAGGCTGACTCCTTCGGTCAAAGCGGCCGCCAACGTGATGGGCTTGAACGTCGAGCCCGGTTGGAAGTTCGCCAGCACCGGGTAGGGCACCTCACTCTGCCCCGCAGCAACGTCGCTGCCCCACGGCCTGTTACTGGCCAGGGCCAGTACCTGGCCAGAGCCCGGTTGCACCACCGCCACCGCGCCCGCCACCCGGTTGGTGGGTTGCAGGGCCTCGGAGACGGCCCGCTGCGCCTGTGCCTGGACAGCAGGGTCCAGCGCGGTCGTGATCCGCAAACCACCGCGGAACAACAACTCCTGGCGCGCCTGGCTGGTGGCCCCGAAGGCCGGATCGGAAGCGATTGTGTCCTTCACCCATTGGCAGTAGATGGGGTACGTCGATACGGCACAGCCGTTGGGTGGCGTGGAGAGCTTCAGCCCCAGCGGTTGTGCCTTCGCCACGGCCGCCTGCTCCTCCGTCAACCGACCTGTCGCCACCATCCGGGTCAGCACATCATTGCGCCGCCTGAGCGCGGTTGCGGGCCGATCGACGGGGTCGAAGACACTCGGGGCGTTCAAGACTCCAGCCAGGGTGGCCGCCTGATTCAGCGTCAGTGCGTCGGCGGAAGTTGAGTAGTAGCGGGCAGCGGCGGCCCCGAGGCCATACGCCTTGTTGCCGAAATATGCGGTGTTGACGTAGCGAGTGAGGATCTCGTCCTTGCTGAACCGCGATTCGGCTACCACTGCCGCGCGGGCCTCAAACAACTTCCGGTCAATGCTGACGTCGTCGGCGGCCGCCCGCCGCTCCGGTGTATCCGCGGCCGCGAGCAATAGATTCTTGATCCACTGTTGGGTAATTGTGGAAGCACCCTGCCTGCGGCCGCCGAGCAGGTTGTTGCCGATCGCCCGAGTTGTCCCGATCAGATCCACTCCGCCGTGTGTGTAGAAGCGGTCATCCTCAATCGAGAGCAGGGCATCGACGAACTTGGGGGAGATCTGAGATCGGGTCAACGGGACCCGATTCTCGGCAAAAAGCACGGCGTAGGACTTGCCATTTCGGTCGAGCATCACCGACCGTTGCGGCAGCGCAGCGTCGAACGGGACATCGACGGTCATGGCATCCCACTCATCAACTGTGCGCAGCGCACCCAGACCGGCGCCGGTGGCGGCAGGAGCGGCACAGAGACCGACCACCACGCCCACGATTGCACTACCGACCACGAAGGTCAGGAAGGCGACGAAGCCCCTCTTCCGCCTTCGGCCGGGCTTGGCTGCCGGGAACCTGCGGCCAAGAAAGCCGACAGCCGGACTCGACCGCACGCCCGACCACCTCTCATCCGCCGACAGAAAAACCCGCTATGTGGAACGCCTGCGCCGCTCGCAGCAACTAATCAGTAACACTGGTACCAACCATCATCACCTGACGACTCGCGGCACAACCAACAACTTGGAGCAATTGTGGGCAATCGATCGGACGCGCCACGGCGCCACCCCGGTTCCCACGAACGTACCCCGGCGAACCCGAAACGCCGGGTAGGCGGGGGTCCGGGTGCTCCCAAGGCAGTGGCGGCAGTCGCCGGCGTCGTCGTGCTCGCAAACATCGCCGCTGCTGCGGGTCTCTACTCCATCGGCGCCTGGCCCTCCCAGTTCACAGCTGGCAGCAGCGGCCCCGACGACGCCCTGCCAGCTTCGGTGGCCGGCTCCGACTCGGCCGCCTCCGCCACTGTCGCAGCGACAATCGCCACCTCCGTCCCGGGCTACACCGGTCCAGCGGACGCCGCCGTGGGGGCTGGCCAGATGACGGCGTATCCATGCATCATCACGCTGCCCACCCAACCTGTGGTCGGCCGGCATCGGACCTTCAATTCAGCCGGTCGAAGCGTCGAGGTGACGGTATCGGCGTTTCCGGCCGGCACCGGCCTTTGGACCTTGGCCGAGACCAACGCGCAGTCAGAGAGGTGCGCCCAGGAATTCCCTGGGGTGTCGACGTCGAACACCGAGGACGGACCGGGCGTCGCGGCCACCAGGGTCAATGTGCCCGCCGGTACCGCGCTGACCTTTCGGCGAGGCGATGTGCTCGTTCGGGTGCAAGGCCAGGCCAGTGACGTCGACACCATCGGTGGCGCCTTGGACGAAACCCTGGCAACTCAATTAAGCGCCTGCGCCGACCAAGTCGGGGCACCCGGGGACGAGCGCCGGAACCCCTGGCTTGACGGTGTGCCCTATCAGGGACTGTTCGTCGACACCCGGGTCACCACACCTGAGAAGGGGCTGCCGGCGCCGCCAGCGGGCGTTCGTCCCGTGCCGGTCAATGCGGTTCCCATCGTGTTCGGAGAGGTTCCGCTGCCCAGCAGACCTGCGGATCCGGTGTGGCCAGCGGAGTTGCCCGCCGCAATGGCGGAGCCGATCGCCCCGGTGCCGGTGGGGCCGGAGCCGACAACCGCAACGGTCAAAGTTCCCCGCGAGGATAGAATCGGCCCTGGCTGCGGCTGGGCTTTCACATCCGCCGCGGCACCCGCAGTCGATGAAGCCGCGTTGGCGGCGCGGGCGGCGGCGCTGCAGAACGAGACCCTGTCGAACCTGCGCGCCAAGCAGGACAGCTGGGCTCCGGCAGTCATCACCTTCTACCGCCGCTGGCAGAACTACCGAATCGCGGCGGCGAAGTATGTGCAGTATTCCCGCTCGGTCGCGGCAGTGGCTGCCGCCTGGCAGCAGATCCAGACCGAGCGAGATGTCTACTTCGAACTGCTGGCGGCCTACGAACAGGCTGTCACAGCCCGAACCGACTTCCTCTCCGCCCAGCGGGACGCGTTGACGGCCTACACGGCGGCGATCGCCGAGTGTTCGTTGCCGCTGCCCTCGTCCACCCCGGCCCCGCTCCCCTCCGTCAGCGGCAGCCCGGCACCGAGCACCAGTCCGATCCCGGACCCGATCGAGTCCCGAGTTGGGTGCCCGCCCGCAAAGCCCGAAATCTTGTCGCAACTGCCACCGGTCTTACCCCCCGAACCGACTCCGCCGCCGGATCCGCGGCCGGTGGATCAACGCAACTAGCGAAGCCACCGGTTGGCCTGCGGTGTTCACCGGCGGTTCACGCCGGCTCCCCCGCACTACACCGCCCTCGCATGGAAGGTCGGGAACACTCGTCGCGCGTCGTGGTGCACCTCGACAACTTCCAGCCCGACCTCCGCCAACTGCGCGATCGTCAGATGGGCAGGTCGCAGATTGGACCACATCACATCGTTGATCAGCATCAGTCCCCTCGCCCTGACTAGGTCCTCGCGATCCACCCCTGTCAGGTCCCACTCCGAGGGAGGCGTCAACGCACTGACCACGAGATGGCCACCCGGACGCAGCACCGAGCGAAACGACGCGTACAACGCCCGCACTCGATCCGACTGCGCGACGTAAATGTTGAGGCCGTTAGACGTCACAACGTCCAGGCCCACGCCAAGGTGACGCCGGTATTCATCAACCGAACCGCACTCGGGGACCGCCGCGGGCAGATCCCAGGCGTCACCCAGGGCGAGAATCGTGCCCACTGCCAACCCGCGAGCCGCGGCGTTCTCTGCAGCCAACGACAAAGCGGCCGGGTCCAGGTCAACACCGATAACTGCGGCCGCCGCGTCGGCGCGCGGCAACCGCAGTAGCTCGTCCATCGCGCCGCATGGGACGGACATGGCCCGGACTCCTTCGCCGACCAAATCCGACAGCAGGTCTGCAAAGATCACCGACCGTTGCTGAGTTGCCACGATCGCGGGTGCCCGGGTGAGGAAGAACTCCTCTACCGGATTTGTGGCGGCCGACGCTCCCGCTGCCCGGCGGCGAGGATAGTCCACGCAGTAGCGAGTCCAGTAGGCATTCCAACCACCGTGGCACAGCATCCACCGACCCAGGTCGCACTCGGCCCAGGTGTCGAGGTCAGACCGCAACTGCTCCGCAGACCCAAATTCCGGTCCCGCCTGGGCCACCCGGTCGCGCGCGGCGGCAATGGCTACCGCAAGATCAGCGTCCTCGGAGCGGCTGTGCGAAATGGGGCCCGTCACAGTGTGAGATCCTGCCAGAAACTACGCCCAATGAGTCGCCGACGATCGAACATGCGAGGAGTCGAAAATGAGAATTGCCGTCTTGGGTACCGGAATGGTCGGACAGGCAATCGCCGGACGATGCGCGGAGCTGGGCCATGCCGTGACAGTGGGCACTCGAGATGTGGCGGCAGCGACCGCTCGGCGGGATCGAGACGGGATGGGGAATCCCGGGTTCGGGGACTGGTCGGCCGCCCGGCCGGAGGTGACGATAGCGACATTCTCCGACGCCGCGGCCGGCGCAGAATTGATCGTCAACGCAACCTCCGGCGGCGCCTCGCTCGCCGCCCTTGGCGAGGCGGGGGCCGAGAACCTGGCCAACAAGGTGCTGCTAGATGTCGCCAACCCCCTCGATTTCTCGGCCGGGATGCCCCCCACCCTGTTGGTGAAGGACACAGATTCGCTAGCCGAACAGATTCAGCGGGCATTTCCGACGGCTCGAGTGGTGAAGAGTCTCAACACAATGAACGCCACAATCATGATTCATCCGGAATTGGTGGCCGGTGGCCACCACACCACCTTTGTGGCTGGCGACGACAGCGGGGCCAAGGCGACGGTGGTCTCGTTGCTCTGGGAGCTGGGCCACCGCGACATCTTGGACCTGGGTGCTATCTCGGCCGCTCGCGGGACCGAGATGCTGCTACCGCTTTGGCTGAGGTTGTTCGGGACGTTGGGTACACCGGCCTTCCAATTCGCGGTGGTTCGCTGACCGCCGAGTTTGGGCCGCGCACTACCGGCACAGGACGACCGCGAAACGGACTAACCCCTCAGCCTGCCCGGTGGCGGATGGACCTCGAATCGGACTTCACGAATCACCCTGGCATCGACCGGTGGATCGCCGGCGGCGATGAGTCCGAGCCGCTCGAACAGCGAACATCGGGCCGTTCCCACCCGGGCTGGCACCATC
>JAUPKM010000136.1 GCA_030837445.1 Actinomycetota bacterium | reverse complement strand
CAACCCCGGCGGTCCGGGTCAGACCCCCACGCCCGGCGTGCGCTACACCGCTCCGGGTCCCGCACGGCTGCAGCCGGTCACCATCGCCTTGGACGACCCGATGCGCGTCAGTCGCGACTGAGCGGTCAGCCTATGCGCTCTATGGGACACTCGCGGGAACGCCGGGGTCGGGACTCTCGGGCTGCTTATCGCCGTGGGGTTGTGTGACGTCCGCTGCCTTCGCGGTCGACCGACGCATGCTCATGGTGACGCGTCAGTTGTCCGCAGAACGCTCCTGTGTCAGTTCGCACGCGACTCCGTCATGATCGACATCGAGGTGGGCATTCACCTCGTACCAGTCCTCGTCCCACCGATGCAGGTTGTCGCGGGCGTCGAATCCAAGGTCGTCGGCCGTGAGCCCCGCCGTGACACGATCGTGGGCCGTGGGTTCGCCGATGCCTCGCCATTCGGCGGATCGCAGTTCCTCGCACGTGTCGAAGCGGACGGGGCCGGTTGCCAGCTTCGTGAACAGGCCCTCGACTGGCATCACCCGGATCGACACGTAGCTTGTCGCAACGTTGCTGGCTACGCGAGTGTTGACCGTTCCCCCGGGCCGGTACAGCACGCCGGAGCCGCTGATGTCCGTCCAGCGCACGTACCCGGACTTCGCGCTGTACTCCGAGAGGTCGTAGGCGGGCGCTGCCCCGCCAGTGACGACGGTGTCGAACATCCTCCGTGCCGACGACCAGATGTGCATGGTCCCGCTGCTTTTCACGACCGTGAAAATGCCTGTCTTGAAGTCGTTGAACGGCTTGGGATCCGGTCGGATCGTCCCCGAGCTCCGGTCTTTCTCGTAGGAGCGCTCGATCGTCGGCTTCGTGTCCCACATGCGGACGGGGATGATGCAGGGAGCCGATCGCCGTGTCGCGACCTTGTCCCAGATGCCATAGTCGGGCGCCTGACTGCAGCTGTAGCCCGTCACCCGGTAGGACTTGATGGGTACGCCATAGGCGTTCTGCAGAGGGATCTCCGCGTAGCTGGAGCCAAAGGAGGCCCACCACGCGGCCGACTGACCGCCCGGCACGGTGCCCGAGTAGAGGGACTGGACGATGCTGATCCTCACGCCCGCCCGGCTCAGCGTGTTCTGCAGCAGCACGAGGTCGCTGTAGCTGGGGAAGGCGAAGCCGGGGTTCGTCACACGATCCGTGGCGCCCCCCACTGTCTCCACCCGATAGAGCGCCCCGTTGGCCCCGACGAAGAAGCCGACCCTGTCAGGTGAGGACACGCCGTAGGCCCCGTCGAGTGGGAAGCGATACACGGAGGACTGGGAGCCGAGGGCGAACTGCGGCTCGTTCGCGGTCCCGTTCAGTGCCTGGCCATACAAGGTCCGAGCGAACGTGACGGGAGCCTCCACGCGATCCCGCAGCCCTAGCGCAGCTATGGCGGCGGCGAAGTACTCGGCCTCGCCGCCAACGTAGTAGTCGGTGAGTGAGTTCATGCGAGCGAGGTAGGACCCTGGAAGGAAGGCGGGACCGGTGCCTGGGGTGGCGCGCTGCACTGTGTTCAGCTCGGCGTTCAGGTAGGCGAAGTTGGAGTAGAGCAGTCCATCCTGAGGGCGGGCTTTGTCGCCTGCGATGTTCCGTTGCAGCCTCATGCCGACCTCGACGAGGTTCGTTGGGGCATAGGCGCTCTTGCCCCCGAATTGCCAGAGGGTGGCGAAGAGCAACCGGGCAACAGGTCCGGCGGTCGCCATCTCGTAGGTGATCGGGCCGCTGGCGCCGGCATAGAGATCGTCGACAGTCTTCACGTCGAGCGTCTGGGGGTCGTTGCCCACCATGTCGGTGAGCACGCACGGGATGGCGGAATCGCTCAGGTGGGCCGTACAGGCGAGCAGCTCCTGGTACTTGCGAGTTGCCGTACGGGTGTCAGCGAGATCCTCCTTCACGCGCGCGTAGGCGGCCTTGACGTCCTGGTCCTTCTGGTTCTGGATGACGATGTTGAATGCCTGCATGGTGGCGGCATGGTTCGCGTCCAGCTGCTTGCTGAGGGAGTCGACGGCCGCGCGGATCGCTTTGAACTGCGCCTCCTGGTCCGACTCGAAGCAGTTACCTGTCTTCTTCTCGTTCTGGGCGCACTTGTACAGGAGCTCGCCGATCTTCAGCCCACCGGAGATCACGGCCTTCCAAGGTGACTCGGCCCCGGCCCCCGGGTCGACTGCGTCAGGGGCATCGGGCGTGGGCTCGGCCTCAGGCACGCAGATGCCGATGGAGCCGGCCGCGCACACGCTCCCGTCGATCCAGGTCGCACCCGTGAGGTCCGCGCCCGTGAGGTCGGTCCGTGCATCGACGGTCGCGCCCGCAAGCCACGCCTGGCGGAGGGTCGCCCCTGTCAGGACGGTTCCTCTCAGGTCTGCGTAGGCGAGGTTGGCGCCCGTGAGGTCTGTGCCCGTGAGATCGGCGAACGAGAAGCGGGCTCGACTGGCCATCACCGATCGGAGCGACGCATCCGTGACGGTTCCGCCTGTAAGGTCAGCCCCCGTGAGCGAGGCCCAACTGGCGTCGAGGTGCTGGGCCGTGGTCCGCCGCAGGGTGGCCGATGCCAGGTTCGCGGAGACGAACGTAGCGTCGCGCAGGTTGGCCCGATCCAAGTCGACCTCGACACCCGATGACAGTGAGGCATCGGCTTCCGCGAGGTCTGCTCCCGACAGGTCCGCACCGTCGAGCCGGGCGGACGTGAGTGTGGCTCCGGTGAGGTTTGCGCCCGACAGTACGCGCCCCGACAGATCCGCGTCAGCACACGCGGCGAGCGGTCCGATGGTGCAGTCCGCAGTTGGCATCTCCCCGACGGCGGCGCGGGCCGACGCCATCCCCGAGGTCGGCGTTGCGAGCGGTACGGCGCCGCCCACGGGTGCAAGTGCCATGGTCACGCCGACGGCGATTGCGCTCACGAGTGCAGCGACCGAGGGACCCCTCAAGGCAGAACGCTTCATCGAAGCCTCCTTGTGCAACTCATCGCCACGGTAGACCCGCGTGTCGGGTGATGCTCGACCGTGACGACGTCCACGGGGACATCGTGTGGCTGGTCGCGGCTTATCCCTCCTCTCCGAGGCGACACCCGTCGCCGAGCGTCCTACTTTGGACGCATCTGAGAGAGGTGGCGTCATGCTGAAGAAGCTGATGACTCTGGGCGTTTCCATCCTTCTCCTGGTGGGGCTTCAGACCGGCCTGGCGCCAGCGGCCCGCGCGGACGAGCTCACATCGCTCGGTGCGACCTTGAGCTGGAACCCGGCGCAGTTCCGTGTCCCGGAGAGCTGCGAGTACCTCGACTTCT
>JAUPKM010000135.1 GCA_030837445.1 Actinomycetota bacterium | reverse complement strand
GACCGAGGTGCCGCAGGTTCGGCATAGGGGGCCCCGAGGTCGGCGCCGTGGGTGGCATCCAAGGCGGCGGCGGAATCCCGCACGGAGAGACTGACGACGCCGGGCACCACATACCCGTCCCACCCCTCCCCGACGAATGGCCCGAGCGGTTGACGACCGCGGGAAGGCTTGAGCCCGAACAGCCCGCAGCAGGAGGCCGGGATCCGGATCGAGCCACCGCCGTCACCGGCGTGCGCCATCGGTACGATTCGCGCCGCCACGGCTGCCGCGGACCCGCCGGACGAACCGCCGGGGGTGTGGTCGAGGTCCCACGGGTTGCGGGCGGGACCGCGCAACTCGGACTCGGTCACTCCCATGATCCCGAACTCGGGGCAGTTGGTCTTGCCGGCGATTAGCAACCCGGCCCGACGGAACCGGGCGAACAACTCAGAGTCCTGCTCCGGTCGCCAACCGACCAGCGACCGAGAGGATGCCGTGTTCGGCTCGTCTGCGAGGACGCCATCCATGTCCTTGACCAGGAACGGAACTCCGTGGAAAGGTCCGTCCGAGGGAGTCGCGGCCTCCGCGAGGACGCGGGCATCCCGGCGCTCGACCACCGCGTTCAACGCTGGGTTGAGTTCGTTCGCCCGCGCCAGGGCGACCTCTACAAGTTCCTCCGGAGTCACCTCCTTGGCCTTGACCAGCGCAGCAAGTCCGAGGGCGTCGAAGGAGGTGTATTCGTCCTGGTTCATGACTGTCATCCCACCACGACCCGCACCCGCGTTGCCTCACGACCGAGCCACCCACCCACCGGGGGACCTGCTCGGTGCCCTC
Organism: Actinomycetota bacterium; assembly: GCA_030837445.1. Taxonomy (GTDB): domain Bacteria; phylum Actinomycetota; class Actinomycetes; order S36-B12; family UBA10799; genus JACJWR01. The sequence goes on along the minus strand of JAUPKM010000135.1, from coordinate 2,339 downwards.
GGCTACCCTGGGAGCCAACGGTCACTGGTCGGACGCCCGGTGACCCGTTCCCATTCCCGGGTCCCGAGTGATGAGGACCCCCGTTCGCGTCCGTGAGGAATATGTCAATCGACGCTGATACCAAGCAGAAGATCATTGCCGAGTACGCCACAGTTGAAGGCGACACCGGCAGCCCCGAGGTTCAGATCGCGCTGCTGTCGCACCGCATCTCCCACCTGACGGAGCATCTCAAGGAACACAAGCACGATCACCACTCCCGTCGTGGCCTGCTGTTGCTGGTCGGGCGCCGTCGGCGGCTGCTCAACTACGTGGCCAAGACCGATATCAACCGCTACCGCGAGCTGATCGAACGGCTCGGCCTGCGCCGCTAGCACTAGCCGGGGCGCGCCCGCCGACAACTTCGGCGGGCGGGTTCCGGTCCCGGTAGTACCTGCGCACCGATTGCGCGAAACAACTCAACACCAGACTCGACCGCCCCGGCCGAAAGGCATCGGCGTCGGTCCTCGGTGGTGGCCTCCGGAATAATCCCGGAGCCCTCGATCGAAGGCCGGCACGCCGCGCTTGAGAGAAGCGCAACCCGCGGGCTCGGGTCATTCATCGAAGGAGGAACCCGTGGAGGGTCCTGACATCTACACCACTGAAGCAACCATCGACAACGGCAAGTTCGGCACCCGCAGCGTCCGGTTCGAGACCGGTCGGCTCGCACGGCAGGCCGCCGGTTCGGCCGTCGCCTATCTGGATGACGACACGATGCTGTTGTCGGCCACTACCGCCGGCAAGCACCCGAAGGAGCATTTCGACTTCTTCCCGCTGACGGTCGACGTCGAGGAGCGGATGTACGCCGCTGGCCGGATCCCCGGCTCATTCTTCCGGCGGGAGGGCCGCCCGAGTGAGGACGCGATCCTCACCTGTCGGCTGATCGACCGCCCGCTGCGCCCAAGCTTCGTCAAGGGTCTGCGCAACGAGGTACAGGTCGTCATCACAGTGCTGTCGCTGAACCCGAACGACATCTACGACGTGCTCGCGATCAACGCCGCGTCAATCTCCACCCAGCTGTCCGCCCTGCCGTTCTCCGGCCCGATCGGCGGTGTCCGAGTCGCTCTGATCGAAGGCCAGTGGGTCGCCTTCCCGACACATGAACTGCTCGAGCGGGCAGTGTTCGACATGGTCGTCGCCGGTCGGATCGTCGGCGACGACGTCGCCATCATGATGGTCGAGGCCGAGGCGACTGAGTCGACCGTCGAGCTGATCGCCGGTGGCGCTGTCGCCCCGACCGAGGAGATCGTCGCCGAGGGTCTGGAGGCTGCCAAGCCGTTCATCAAGGTGCTGTGCGAGGCCCAGGCCGCCCTGGCCGCGCAGGCCGCCAAGCCGGTGCGGGACTTCCCGGTCTTCCCGGACTACGCCCCCGACGCCTACGCCGCGGTCGAGGCACTCGTCAGCGACGACCTTGCTGCCGCCCTCACGATCGCCGGCAAGCAGGAGCGGGAGACCGCCCTGGACGAGGTCAAGGCGCGAATGGTCGCCGAGCTCGCCGAGGCGTTCGACGGTCGCGAAAAGGAACTCAGCGCGTCCCTGCGGGCTGTCACCAAGAAGCTGGTCCGGCAGCGAGTGCTGCGCGATCACGTCCGAATGGACGGGCGTGGACTGGACGACATTCGGGTGCTGTCGGCCGAGGTCGAGATCGTTCCCCGGGCGCACGGTTCGGCGTTGTTCGAGCGCGGCGAGACCCAGATCATGGGTGTTACCACGCTGAACATGTTGCGGATGGAGCAGCAGCTCGACACGCTGTCGCCGACCACTCGCAAGCGCTACATGCACAACTACAACTTCCCGCCCTACTCCACCGGTGAGACCGGTCGGGTCGGGTCGCCGAAGCGTCGCGAGATCGGGCACGGCGCGCTCGCCGAGCGGGCGCTGGTGCCGGTGTTGCCGACCCGCGCGGAGTTCCCGTACGCGATCCGGCAGGTGTCCGAGGCACTGAGCTCCAACGGTTCCACCTCGATGGGTTCGGTCTGCGCCTCGACCCTTTCGCTCTGGAACGCCGGCGTGCCGCTGAAGGCACCCGTCGCCGGTATCGCCATGGGTCTGGTCTCCGATGAGGTCGACGGGGAGACTCGCTACGTCGCCCTCACCGACATTCTCGGCGCGGAGGACGCTTTCGGCGATATGGACTTCAAGGTCGCCGGCACCCGTGACTTCGTCACCGCGCTGCAGCTGGACACGAAGCTCGACGGGATCCCTGCCTCGGTGCTGGCCTCGGCCCTCACCCAGGCCCGTGGGGCCAGGATCGCGATCCTCGAGGTGATGTTGGAGGCGATCGACGCCCCCGACGATATGAG